>JANXAH010000130.1 GCA_025062415.1 Anaerolineae bacterium
AAGGCCCAGGGAGGCCGACTTGAGTCGGCGCTGGAGAAGATGCCCTCAGTCGGCGCGCGTGCAGAGGGCCCGCACCACTCGCCGGTAGGCCGAAATGCGTTCGGCCCGCATCGGGCGTTTGTGCCCCAAAAGCCACTTGGCTCCCTCCACCCCGATCTGCCAGAGATAATTCCCCACAATCACCGCCTGTAGAATTCTCGCCGCAGGGGCCCCATGGTATTTCCGGAAATAGCGGATTTTGCTGGCCTGAAAGTGGATATGTCGGGCCGGTAGGACCTGTTCGCTGCTCTTGCCCCCATAGTGGACGACCTGCGCAGTGGGGAGATAGACGACCCGCCAGCCCGCGTCCCGAAACCGGCGGCACCAATCCAACTCCTCGGAGTACATAAAGAACCCCTCATCCAGCGGCCCCACCTGTTCTATCGCCTCCCGTCGGGCCATCAGCGCCGCGCCGGTTACCCAATCCACATCCTGAATTTCGCCGTCGGGGCGGTCCAGAACGTAGTAGCGCGTCAGCAGGCGGCGGGGCGCATAGGGCTGAAGCCAGGTGGATTCAAAAATGGCCGTCGCCAGGGTGGGGAACCGGCGGCGGGAGGACTGGATCGTCCCATCGGGGTTCAACAATTGCGGGCCGACCACGCCGACATCGGGGTGGGCGTCGGCAAAGGCAATCATTGTCTCCAGAGCGTTTCCCACGACCTCGGTATCCGGGTTCAAAAGCAGGACGTATCGGCCTCGCGCAACAGCCAGCCCCTGGTTGTTGGCCGCAGGGAAACCCCGATTGTCGGGGTTGGCGATAAGGAGAACTTGGGGAAACTCCGTCCGGACCATCTCCACGCTGCCATCCGTGGAGCCGTTGTCTACGACGATGATTTCCAGTTGGCAGGAGGGCGAGTTTACCAGGACGGAACGGAGGCAACGCCGGAGGAGGTCCCGGACGTTCCAGTTGACAATGAGGACGGAGAGGTCGGGCATAGGAGGTGGAATTGACAACTGACAATTAACAATTAAAAATTAGTGATTAGAATTGGCGTTGGACAACGAAATCGGCGAGGTCCAGGAGAGCAGCACGGTACTCCGACGAGGGAAAACCATCCAAGGCCTTTTTCGCTTCCCGAACATAGTTGCGGGCAACCTGGAGGGAGCGCTCAATAGCGCCCGAAGCCACAATGGCCTGAACAGTTTCCCGAACCGCTTCATTGGTAGGCCCCTGGGAGAGGATACGCCGTAGGGCCGGATGGTCGCCGTTCTCTTCCAGGAAGAGCATAACGGGGAGTGTCACCAGCCCCTGGCGCAGGTCGCTCCCCACCGGTTTGCCCAGGGTCCGTTCGTCCGCAACAAAGTCCAGCACGTCGTCCACGACCTGAAAGGCCAGCCCCAGTTGCTCTCCATAGGTCCGCAGGGCGACGATGACCTCTTCGTCGGCACCTGCCAGGATGGCGCCAGCCTCCGCAGAGAGGGCGATCATAGAGGCCGTCTTGGCGTAGATACGCCGCTCGTACTCTTGAAAGGTCGGCACCGTTCCCCGACCGTCAAACATTTGGTGAATCTCGCCGTTGCAGATGACCATCAGGGTCTCTGCAAAGCGCCGGACCAGCCGGACGCTCTCCGTCTGAGCGACCAGGTATGCCGCGCGGGCGAAGAGGAAGTCGCCCGTGAGGACGGTGGCAGCGGGCGACCAGCGGGCGTTGAGGGTCTCCACGCCCCGCCGCATCAGGGAGCCATCTATCAGGTCGTCGTGGACCAGAGTGGCCGTATGGAGCATCTCCACTCCGGCGGCGGCGAAGGTCGCCCGTTCCAGGTCCGCGCCGCAGAGGTGAGCCGAGAGGAAAACCAGAGCGGGGCGAAGCCGCTTGCCTCCGCTGCCCAGAAGATGATCCACTGCGAACGCAATGGCCGGATGCTCTCCCGTCCCGTGTTCCCGCAGAAGGCGCTCCGTTCGTTCCAGGTCTTCCCGGATCAGGTGTAGAAACTGAGGCGTCACCGATTCTTTCCCGTCTCCGATCTCTTTCAGGCTGGATTATGCCACTTTCGGGGGGTTTCGTCAAGCCGCGCGAACGGCCTCCAGCGCAACCCACTCGTCCATCGCCCGCCGCGCAACGACTTTGAGGCCAACCTGTCCCAGGGCCTGGGCAACTTCGTCTTCCTGACTCTTCAGCAATCCAGCCAGGATCAGCCTGCCTGCGGGCTTTAGCCGTGCCGCCAGGCCCTGCTGGAGCATCTCCAGGATAACCTTCGCCAGGATGTTGACGACGATCAGGTCAAAGAGCCCTCTGGCCTGAGGGAGAGAGCCCTCAGCGACCTGGACCCGGTCGGCGACGCCGTTGCGCCGGACGTTCTGACGGGCAACAACGACGGCCTGCGGATCGTTATCCAGGGCCAGGACCTTTGCCGCTCCCAGTTTGGCGGCAGCGATAGCGAGAATCCCGGAACCCGTTCCCAAATCCAGTACCCGCATTCCGGGCCGGACGTGCTCCTCCAGTGCCAGCAAACACATCTGGGTGGTCGGGTGAGTGCCGGTCCCGAAGGCCATGCCGGGGTCCAGGTCCACCACAACTTCTCCTTCCGCAGGGATATAGGGGAGCCAGGAGGGTCGGATGACCAGGCGTTTCCCCAGGTGGAGGACCGGGTAGTGGGCCTTCCAGGCTTCCGCCCATTCCTCCTCGGAGACAACGCGGAAAGAGGGCTCGGGGATGGGGAGAATCTGGCTTAAATGCCAGAGGGCTTCCTCCAGCCGCTGGCGGGTTTGAGGGAGTTCGTCGTCTATAGGGAGATAGGCCCGGACGAAGACAGGGCCCACCGCCGGGCCCTCCGGACCCGCCTCTATGGCGACGCCGCGGGAAGCAAAGCGGCTCAGCACCTCCGCCACCGCCTCAGCGCCCTCTCCCGTCGTCTCTACGCTGACTTCCAGCCACTCCATAACCGGGAAAGATGGTTCGCGATGAGCGCGGTCCTGACCGCCGCCCAATCCTTCTTCGCAGAGACGGCTCACCGCCGATAGGCCTGAAGGCCAGCCCGCAGGGCGACCAGAGGAGCCAGAGCACAGCGGCGGCGGCTGGGGGGAATGGGCGCATCCAGGAGGGCCAGGACCTCCTCCTCCGTCAGCCGTTCCAGGTCTTCCAAGGACTTGCCCCGCAGGTATTCCGTGAAGATGGAAGCGGAGGCCATGCTGACCATACAGCCCTCCCCTTCAAAGGCGACCTGGCTGACCCGTCCCCCCTCGTCCAGCGCCAGTTCCAGGTGGACCTGGTCGCCGCAGGAGGGATCGTCGCTATCCGCAACGATGTCCGGATTCTTCAGGCGTCCCCAGTTGCGGGGATGTGCATAATGGTCCAGAATATGCTCCCGGTAGAAATCGCTCATTGCTACCGTCCCAGGGCTTTTGCGGCCTGCTCCAGAGCCTCTACCAACCGGTCTACCTCCTGGTGGGTGTTGTAAAGATAGAAACTGGCCCGGACGGTGGCTGTCAGGCCCAGGCGCCGATGGAGGGGCTGCGCACAGTGGTGTCCGGCTCGGACGGCCACTCCCTCCAGGTCCAGCAAATGGGCCAGGTCGTGGGGGTGGATGTCCCGGAAAGTGAAGGCGACGACTCCACCGCGCTGATGGGCGGGAGGGCCCACGATGCGCAGGCCGGGAAGACTCCCCAGCCGCTCCATCGCGTAGGCGGTCAGTTCCCGCTCGTGGGCCGCAATAGCCTCCATCCCGATGCCCCGCAAATAGTCCACCGCCGCGCCCAGACCAACACCCTCCACGAAGGCCGGAGTCCCTGCCTCAAACTTCCAGGGGAGGCTGTTCCAGGTGGCAGACTCCCATTCCACCCGCCGGATCATATCCCCACCGCCCAGAAAGGGAGGCATCTCCTGAAGCAGGGCTTCCTTCCCGTAGAGGACGCCGATACCGGTGGGTCCGCACATCTTGTGCCCGGAGAAGGCCAGGAAGTCACAATCCAGTTCCTGAACGTCTACGGGCAGATGGGGAACCGCCTGGGCTGCGTCCACCAGCACGACCGCGCCCACCGCATGGGCCTTCTGGATGATCTCCTTCGCCGGGTTGATCGTCCCCAGGACGTTGGACATCAGGGTGAAGGCAACCAACTTGACCCGATCGTCCAGCAGGTTATCCAGTTGCTCCAGGTTCAGCAGGCCATCGTCGGTGATGGGGAGGTAGATCAGTTCGGCGCCCTTCTCCTGGGCCAGAAGTTGCCAGGGGACGATGTTGGAATGGTGCTCCATCTGGGTCAGGAGGATGCGGTCGCCAGGGCGGATGTGGCTTCGTCCCCAGGCGTAGGCGACCAGGTTGATGGCCTCCGTGGTATTGCGGGTGAAGATGACCTCTTCCCGAAAGGGAGCGTTGATAAAAGAAGCCACTTTGTCCCTTGCGCTCTCGTAGGCCAAAGTGGCTTCTTCGCTGAAGGCATAAATGCCGCGATGGACGTTGGCATAACACTCCCGGTAGATCCGGTCCATCGCTTCCAGAACCTGAACGGGCTTCTGGGAACTGGCGGCGCTATCCAGGAAAACCAGAGGCTTACCGTGGACCTGACGAGCGAGGGCGGGAAAATCAGCACGAATCCGCTCTACGTTCAACATCCTGCATCGTTCCAGTGGAGATTTAGCATAAGGAAGTATACCATAATGCTCCTGCCTATGCAACCTCAAACTCGCTGTGCGCTGTTGGGTATGTCCCAAATCGTCGGGGGTGGTGGTCAATCGCCGCTGGGCGCCCGAGACGCCTTGCCCCTCCCCCTGAAGTTTGGCCCTTGAACAATTTGAGAAGGGCCTGAAAAGGGCTGGAAAAGCGGGACAAAACAGCCTCCAGAGCCCTAAATTCGGGCGGTTCCAGCCACCCTCTGGACGCCCTCTGAGATGGGGGTAAAGTCAAGAGTCCGAACCTCAGTTCCTTCGCCTTGCCAAGTCCCTCAATAGGGGATATAATGGGGACACATTTGTTGATTTTATTGAGAGGGCTGCCATTTTCTCAAAAAGCCTTCCACCGACGAAAATCATCCTCAGCGACCTGCATTTGGGTGCCGGGTCCTTCGGTGGCAAAAACCCGCTGGAGGACTTCCGCGCCGACGATCAGTTCCGGGACTTCCTCCTGACCCTGCGCGCGGAGAGCGAGGCCTCCGGCAGGCCGATGGACCTGGTCATCAACGGCGACTTTATAGAGTTTCTGCAGGTTCCGGCCGTGCCCGCTGCCCAATACGACCCCTCCCGCATCTACCCGGAGGAGGCCTTCCGCTCCACACGGGAATCCGACTGCGTCCTCCGCACCGACCTGGTCATCGCCGGTCATCCCGCCGTCTTTGAGGCCCTGGCAGCCTTTCTTTCGGGAAACCCCCGCCGGACGGTGACCATCGTTAAAGGGAACCACGACCTTCCGCTCCACTGGCCCGGCGTTCAGGAGCGCATCCGCCAGGCCGTGGGGGCCACAGGTCCCCGCGCACCTCTGTTAACCTTCTCCGCCCGCTTCTTCTATCAGGACGGCGTCTACGTGGAGCACGGTAACCAGTACGGAGACCCGCTGAACTTCCTGGAAGGCTTTGAAGACCCGGAGGACCCGCAACGTCCCGGACACCTTCGGGTACCCATCGGCTCTCGGTTCGTCGTAGAGTTCTACAACCACATTGAGTATGAGAAGTGGTGGGTGGACGCGGTGAAACCCATCAGCGCGCTGATCGCTTATGGCCTGGCCCTGGAGACAGGATTCGCCCTTAAGGCTCTGGGAATTCTCCTGACCGCTCTGCCAGGGATGCTCTTCCAACCTTACGTTGCGCGAGGTCCTCAGGCCACTTCGCTGGAGATGCTCCGGCGGGGAGAGGCTGAGGAAGTGCTTCGGTCCTGGGAGAAGGACCCCGCCTTCCAGCGGGTGCTGAACCGATCTCTGGATGGAGTTCTGCGGGACCTGAGCCCCTTTCCCGCCGCGCCCACTGGAAAGCGGGCCATTTTGCGGGAAGCCTGGCTTCGTCTCCAGATGCTCCTTCGCCCTCAGGCGGCCTTCTTGGAACGGGGACGGGACATCAGCCGCCGTTTCAGCGACGGCCTGGCTCAGGAGGCCCGACATATTATGCAGGAACAGGGCTTCCCTGTTATCGTTTTCGGGCACACCCACGACGCGCGCTGGGACGAGTTCCCCGAAGGCACCTACCTGAACAGCGGCACCTGGACCTGGTGGCGGGACTTCTCCAAGGTGGACCGGGAAACCTGGAAGCGCCTCTTTGAGCATCCAGAAGAATTTTACACTCCCCACCCGCTGACCTACGTACGGGTGGACTATCGCTCGGATGGCTCACCCGACCCGCAACTCTGCGACTGGAACGCCGTGCAGGCCGCTGGACCCAGATATGGGCTTCATGATTGAGAAACAGGAGTAATGATGCCCCTGCTACAGGTATTGGACAACAAAGGTTCAGGAAGCGCAAATCTTTCCTTTCCTCTGGCTCATACGTACTCCATTGTCGCCCGCGATCCGGAGACGGGGTGTTTCGGCGTTGCGGTGCAATCCCACTGGTTCTCCGTTGGCTCTGTTGTCGCCTGGGCGGAGGCCGGGGTGGGAGCCGTTGCCACTCAGGCCCTGGTGGACGTTCGCTACGGCCCTCTGGGCCTGGCCCTGATGCGGGCTGGAAAATCTGCCGACGAGGCCTTGCAGGTCCTCCTTGCTTCCGACGAGGGCCGTGACCTGCGGCAGGTGGCGATGGTGGACGCCCAGGGACGGGTGGCTGTTCACACCGGAAGCCGCTGCATCCCTGAGGCAGGCCACGAAGCCGGCGAGGGTTTCTCTGTCCAGGCTAATATGATGCTCTATCCGGACGTCTGGCCCGCGATGGCCCAGGCCTACCGGAGCGCCTCCGGTGACTTCGCTGAGCGGCTTCTGACCGCGCTGGAGGCTGGACAGGCGGCGGGCGGCGATATTCGTGGTCAACAAAGCGCCTGTATTCTCATCGTAAAGCCTGTCTCTACGGGTCGCCCCTGGGCCGACACCGTGATGGACCTGCGGGTGGAGGATCATCCCCGGCCTCTGGAGGAACTCCGCCGTCTGGTCCGACTCCATCGGGCCTACGCGCATATGAACTGCGGCGACGAATGGCTGGGGAAGGGAGAGGTGGAGCAGGCCCTTCGGGAATACGCGGCAGCCGATGGGCTCGCACCAGAGAACGAAGAAATTCGCTTCTGGCACGCCGTGACGTTGGCCGGCGCGGGGCGATTGGAGGAAGCCCTCCCCCTTTTCCGGGACGTCTTTGCCCGTAATCCCCTCTGGGCCACTCTTCTGGAGCGCCTGAAGAGGGTGGACCTGGTCAGTTACGACCCGGATACAATGCAACGTATCCTTTCCGTCTGGGAGCCAACTTGAGACCATCCAGAGGCCTCCAAAGAGCGATCTCCGTCGGGGCGCTGTGCCTGCGACCCGCGCCCTGTGCCCTGCGACGTGTGACCTGCGACCTGTAACCCTGCGACGTGTGACCCTGCGCTATGCGACCTGCATCCTTCTGCATCCACGGCCATTTCTACCAGCCACCCCGTGCGGACCCCTTCACGGGCCGCATCCCTCGCGAAGCAGATGCCGCGCCCTACGCGAACTGGAACGAGCGCATTACTGCGGAGTGCTATGCGCCTTTGGCAGCGCGTGGGCTCTTTGGCCGTATCAGTTTCAACCTGGGTGCCACCCTGGCCCGCTGGTTGGATGAGTATGCCCACGATACCTACGAGCGCATCGTCGCCAGTGAGCGTGCCTACTATCGGGCCCACGGCGTCGGCAACGGCCTGGCGATGTCGGTCCACCACACCATTCTGCCCCTGGCCCGCCGCCGGGACAAAATCTGCCAGATCCGCTGGGGCATCGCCAGTTTTGCTTACCGTTTCGGCCATCCGCCAGAGGGGATGTGGCTCCCGGAGATGGCAGTGGATATGGAGACCCTGGAACTGATGGCCGTAGAGGGCATCCGTTTCACCATCCTTTCCGACCAGCAGGTCCGGGGCGACCTGACCGACGGCGCTGGGCCCTACCGGGTTCGGCTTCCCGGAAAACGGGAGATCGCTGTCTTCGTCCGGGACCGGGTCCTCTCCGATGCCCTCTCTTTCGGGATGCCCTCACTGGAGGGGTTAGAGGGCTGGATGCGGGAGCACCTGGAATGGCGCGCCCGGCGGGATGGCCTCCTCCTCATCGCCACCGACGGGGAAACCTTCGGCCATCACCATCGGCAAGGGGTGGAGGTCCTGGAGCGTCTCTTGGACAGGGCCAGCGCGTTTGAGTTGGCTCCAATCACCCTGGGGCTCTATTACCATCAACACCCGCCCCGCGCCGAAGTGGAGATTGTGGAGAACTCCTCCTGGAGTTGTGCCCACGGCCTGGACCGCTGGGCCATCGGTTGTTCCTGCACACCCGGAGATAGCCGGTGGAAGGGAGCCCTCCGGCGTGCGCTGGACAATCTCTCCTGCGAACTGGACGCGGTCTACGTCTGTGAGGCCCAGCGGTTGGGGCTGGACCCCTGGCCCCTGCGAGACCGGTACATCGCCGTTATCCTGGGGCAGATGGACGGAATGACCTTTCTTACCGGGAACGGCCTCTCCCATCTGACGACGGATCAGGCCCAACGACTTCTGTGGCTACTGGAGGCCCAGTTTTACCGCCAGCGGGTGTACGCCAGTTGTACCTTCTTTTTTGAGGACCTGGACCGACATGAGCCCCGCTACGCCATCGCCAACGGGGTCCGGGCTTTGGCCCTCACCCGCTACGCAACGGGGGAGGACCTGACCCCCGGCTTCCGCCGGGACCTGCGGCTGGCCGTCAGCGGACGGACGGGCCGCACCGGTGCCGACATCCTGGACGAGATTTTGAGGTAGGGCAACCGCGCGCGGTTGCCCTACCTCAATCCACCATCATTCTGCGGCGGGCAGGTCCTTCAGGGCCTCCCGCACCCGCTCCGCCGGGTACTCGTAGTTCTCCAATTTCCCCGCGAAGTACTGCTCGTAGGCCCCCATGTCAAAATGTCCGTGGCCGCTGAAGTTGAAGAGGATGACCCGTTTTTCCCCGGCCTCACGCGCGGCCAGCGCTTCATCTATCGCTGCGCGGACGGCGTGGGCCGTCTCCGGCGCAGGGATGAATCCCTCCGTTCGGGCAAAGAGCACTGCGGCCTCAAAGACCGCCAGTTGCGGATAGGCCACAGGCTCAATGTACCCATGCCGATGGAGTGCGGAGACCAGGGGGGCCATCCCGTGGTAACGCAGCCCTCCGGCGTGGATGCCCGCAGGAATAAAGGTGTGCCCCAGGGTATCCATCTTGAGCAGGGGCGTCATATGGGCGGTATCGCCGTAGTCGTAGGTGTAGATTCCCCGCGTCATACTGGGGCACGCCGTAGGCTCCACGGCGACAAAGCGAGTGGACGTCCCGTTCTGGAGCCGGTCCCGCAGGAAGGGGAAGGCCAGCCCAGCGAAGTTGCTCCCACCGCCCACACACCCGATGACCACGTCGGGATACTCCCCTGCCATCTCCATCTGGAGCCGGGCCTCCTCACCGATGACCGTTTGGTGGAGCAGGACGTGGTTAAGAACACTACCCAGGGAGTAGCGGGTGTCGTCGTGGGTCGCAGCGACCTCCACTGCCTCGCTGATAGCGATCCCCAGACTGCCCGGCGAGTCGGGGTCTCGCTCCAGGACAGAGCGCCCCGCCTGCGTCTCCGGGCTGGGACTGGGAACGACGCGCGCTCCCCAGGCCTCCATCAGCACCCTGCGGTAGGGCTTCTGGTGGTAACTGACCTTCACCATATAGACCCCACACTCCAGGCCAAAGAGGTTGCAGGCGAAGGCCAGCGCGCTCCCCCACTGTCCCGCCCCCGTCTCTGTGACCAGCCGTTTCACCCCGGCCTCTTTGTTATAGAAGGCCTGAGCGACGGCAGTGTTGGGCTTGTGGCTGCCCGGAGGACTCGTCCCCTCGTACTTGTAGTAGATGTGGGCCGGAGTTTGCAGCGCCTGTTCCAGCCGCCGGGCACGAATCAGCGGCGTGGGTCGCCAGAGCCGGTAGACCTCCCGCACTGGCTCCGGAATCTCCACATACCGTTCCCGCGTCTCCTCCTGCTCTATGAGCGCCTCGCAGAACAGGAAGGGTGGCAGGCGGGTCGGTTCACGGGTCGCCGGATGCAGCAGCGGCGGGACCTCAAAGGGCAGATCGGCGACAATGTTGTACCAGGCCTTCGGCAGGCGGTCCTGGGGCAGCAGAAAGTGTGTCCGTTCGGTCATCGCGCACCTCCCGATTTTGGTAAATTGGGTTATGGTAAAACACAAACGCCCGTCCCATTGCCGGGACGGGCGTTTGTTTCCCGTGGTGCCACCCCGCTGAGGGCTTGCTCTTATAAACAAAAACGCGCCGGTGACGGCGCGTTTTTGGAGGAGCCAGCCCTCACTCCTTCGCAGGTACGGCGCGAAGCCTCAGAGGCGATCGCGCTTATACCCTCAGCCCTGATAACGGTGGCGACTCCGGCCCGGACTACTACCCATCCCATCCCCAGGGATGGGGTTCGGCGGGCGACTCCCAGGCCCATTCGGCATCGGCGCTGGTATCGGGCTTCCAGCCAAAGGCCCGACTCTCTGGAACCCCGCTACGATGCCTACTCTTCCTGATCCTCGTCTTTTGCGCGATAGAATTGTGCCAACAGTCTAACCAGTTTAATGTTTATATACCCCAGATTGGGGATTTTGTCAAATGGCCCACCGCTTGTGAGCCGTGCAGGATTCGAACCTGCGACCAAGGGCTTAAAAGGCCCCTGCTCTGCCTGACTGAGCTAACGGCCCTAACCAGCCTACAGTATAACATACCGCCTCCGGATTGTCAAACCCCCCGACGCCGGGACATGTCCCATTTCTGTCGGGATCGTCCTGACCAGAGGCCTATGCAGAGACATTACGGGCAAAAGGGCCAAAGTTGAGGGGATAAGAAACTTCCACACAACTTGCTCTTTGGAAAGTTTTGTAGTAAACTCTGAAGTAGACCCTTTCCGCCGATGGTTTCTGGCATTTTTCAACCGACTGGAGGTCCGAATGACCGGACTGCGAAAACTCGCTTTCTGGATCCTTCTCCTGGCTATGGGGGGACTTGTCGGGGCAATGGTGCTGGCATGCGGAGCCCCTGTGCAGGCCCAGCCCCGACCCACCCTCACCCCTACGCCGGAGCCCGTGACACCAACGCCCATCCCCCCGACCTCGCCACCGTCCCCAGGGGAAACCCCGCCACCGGGGGCGTCCTCCCCTACACCTTCTGGGGAACAGGCGTCCCCTCGCACACTCCCGCTGACGGGCCCTGCACTGTTGCCCGTCACCGGGTTTGGGCTGACCGCCGCGGGAATCGGGCTGGCACTGGGCATTGCCGCCCTGGCTGCCCGGAGAGCCCGCCATCGGAAAAGCCAGGAATCCCGCAGCGATTCCGGAACCCGAAACCCCTGATGTCGCAGTGTGCAAGGAGCTGCTGTGGTCAAACTGCTGCTTGGCTGGAATATCATCCCTGGACGGGAAGACGAATATTTTGACTTCCTCACCAAAGAATTTGAGCCAACTCTGAGAGACCTGGGTCTTCAGACCACGGATGCCTGGTTGACCGTGTATGGCGATTTCCCCCAGGTTGTGACCGGCGTTCTGATTCCAGACCTGGAGGTTGCTCGGCGCCTACTCACATCGGACCGGTGGTTACGCCTTCAGACTCGCCTTGCAAATCTTGTGACAGGCTACTCCCAGAAAATCGTCCCCGCCAGGGGAGTTTTTCAACTCTGACCCTGTATGGAGGTTGTATGACAGCACTGAAAAACTTTGTTCAGCGACACCCCCGACTGACCGCCTGGATCGTCCTCGCAATCGGCATGGTTGCCATTCTGGTCTGGTCCGCTCGGGATGTCGGGCTGCTGCCCGGTCAATGGGCAGCCCTAATTGTGGCAACAATTGCTGTCGCTGGCCTTTGCGTTTGGATTATCGGTTGGGAAGACGAAGAGGAGGAATCCCATCAGGAACAGGTCAGAGAGTAAGGTTGTCGGAAACCAAACAAATTTTTGTTGCGACGGCACATCCGCTGCAGAAAACTAACCCTCAATGTATGGGATGAGCGGGATTCTTCGCATCCATCAACGTCTTCTCTCCGTCTACGGAGACCCCCCGCGGCCAGAACGAGATCCCCTCGCCATCCTGGTCTCCACCATTCTTTCCCAGAATACCAACGATACCAACCGCGACCGCGCCTATGAGCGGATGCGGGCCCGTTTCCCGACCTGGGAAGCGGTTCGGGACGCCCCACTGGAGGACCTGATAGAGGCGATCCGTCCGGCGGGGCTGGCCCCCACGAAGGCCCCACGCATCCAGGAAGCCCTCCGCCGCATCACGGCGGAACGGGGCGAACTCTCCCTGGATTTCCTGGCCCAGATGCCTCTGGAGGATGCGCGGGCCTGGCTCCTCTCCATCCCCGGCATAGGGCCGAAAACCGCGGCAATCGTGCTTCTCTTCGCCTTTGGCCGCCCAGCCTTTCCGGTAGACACCCACATCTACCGCGTTTCCCGGCGGCTGGGTCTCATCCCTCCTCGCACGACTCGGGAACAGGCCCATACTCTCCTGGAACAGATGATCCCTCCAGACCTCTACTATCCCCTTCATCTGAACCTGATCGCCCTGGGACGGGATGTCTGCCATCCGCGCAATCCCGAATGTGTACGCTGCGTTCTGCAGGAGGACTGCGCTTTTTACCGGGAACAACGCTCCACCTCCGGACCGCTCCATCTCCTCCTCATCCGTCATGGTCAGACGGTCGCGAACCTGGAGCGGCGCTGGACAGGCTGGCGGGAATCCGACCTAACCGACCTGGGTCAGGCCCAGGTGGAGGCACTGGCCCGTCGCCTGGCGACCGAGGTCAGAGACGCCGTCGCGATTTACACCAGCCCACTGGGGCGGGCCTTAAAGACCGCGGCGGCGATCGGAAAGGCCCTGGGGCTTGAACCGGTCCCGCTGGAGGGATTGCGGGAGATCAACTTTGGGAAAATGGAGGGGTTGACCCTGGAGGAAATGAGAGCCAACTATCCTGACCTTTACGAGCAGTGGCGGGACCGGACTAACATCAACTTCACTTGGCCCGGCGGCGAGCGACGCGCCGACTTTTTCCGGCGCGTTGCCGCCACGTGCGATGAAATCCTCTCCCGCCACCGCTCGGGAACGGTTATTATCGTGGCCCATGGGGGGACCCTGCGGGCTATGCTGGCCTATCTGCTGGCCGAGGAACGGGCAAAGTGGTGGGCCTACGACCTGGGGAACTGCACCCTCACCCGAGTTGTCATAGAGGACGGCAAGGCCCGCCTGCTGGTCCTGAACGACGCCAGCCACCTGGAAGGGCTGACCGCCCAGAGTGAGATAGGATAACCCTCCGTGCGGAGGAGGGGAAAGCGATCCGGCACTACCAGAGGCCCGTGACCCTTCTGCGGAACCAGAACCAGCGCAACGTCCGTTTGTGTGGGCTGTTCTGAATGGGGACATCTCCGGGAAGCGGCGCGCCCCGTTGCCCGATTTCCCAGAGGATAGCGGCCACCCGCTCCGCGGCCTCCGGCGAGGCCATCCGACTGCTTTCCCGCGCCGCCGCCAGCCGAATCCCCGAATGCCGCAGCAAGTAGGCGACCGCCTCCGCTGCCCGTCGGGCTCCTGGTGCCCAGATGCCCGCTCCCGCCTTCACCACCAGCCGAACGTTGGGGGTCTCCTGGGCCGGGATCGCTCCCCACAGGACCATCGGAATCCCGACCGTCATCGCTTCCGCGATAGTTGTCGGCCCGGCCTTGGTCACCAGAACGTCGGCGGCCCGCATCCACTCGTGCATATTTTCTACAAACCCCTCTACCCGGACTCTACAAGGCCAGGAAATGGACGCCAGCCGGGCCCGCAGCCGCTCATTCTGCCCGGCGACCACGACCATCTGAGCCTCCGGAACAGCCGCCGCCACTGCGCAGGCCACCTCTTCCAGAGACTCCACCCCAACGCCTCCTCCGATGACCAGTACCGTCGTCAGATCGGGGATCAGGCCCAACCGCCGTCGGACCTCCCGCGGGTCCTCCTGCGCCACCTCCCGAAAGACACGAGCGATGGGGAGCCCCGTCACCTCTATCCGCTCCGGCTCCACCCCGTGTCGGAGAAGTTGTTCCCGCGCCTCTTCGGTGGCGACCAGATAGCGTCGGACCCCTGGAGCCACCCAGGCTCCATGCATTACCACCAGGTCCGTCCCCACTGCAACCAAAGGGACGTCCGGACAAATCATCTCCATCGCCCGGGAGACCGCATACAGAGGCACGGGGTGGAAGGAGACCACCACATCGGCGGGATGGTCCCGGAGCAGCCGGACGGCGCGAGGGTAGACAATGGGCCAGAGCAGGTGAACGATAGCTTGGACTCGGCGAGGTCCGTTCAGCACTGTAAAGCCAAAACCGTAGACCTTTCCATCACCCCGGAGGGCCAACGGGTACCACCGAGGGGCTGCAGAAAGGGGCCAGGGTGCATACTCTGCCAGGGCGTCCACCAGGGTGACCTTCGCGTCTTCGCCGTATCGCTCCTGGAGCGCCTCGGCAACGGTGCGGGCTACCCGGATATGTCCGCCGCCTGTGCGGGAATGCAGGAACAGGAACCGCAAGGGGCGTTCAGGGCGCATGTTTTCCTCCTTCCGGCGGTAGGGGTCCCAGGACCCGTTTGACCCGCTTCTCAAAGCGGGCGCGGGGGAGCATCACCCGTCGCCCGCAGGTCAGGCACTGAAGGCCAATGTCGGCTCCCACGCGTGTGACAACCCACTGAAAGCCCCCGCAAGGATGGGGCTTGCGCATCACGACGACATCGTCCACACGAACTTCTACGATGGGAGTAGGCATTTTACCGGATAATCCGGACCCGCGCAACCCGCAGGCCGTCCATTTCCTCCACCCGGAGCCGAATTCCCCCCTCCAGCATCACCTCATCGCCGACGACGGGAACCCGGTCCAGGCGGCCCATCACCAGCCCGCCGATGGTCTCGTAGTAGGGGTCGTGGAGATGAAGCCCAAGGGCCTCGTTGACCTCGTCAATCGTCAATAGGCCATCCACCAGAACGCTTCCGTCCGGCAGATGCTGGACCTGGGGGGACGCCTGCTCAAAAATGTCTCCCACATCGCCCACAATCTCTTCCAGCAGGTCGTCCAGGGTGACCAGGCCCGCCGTCCCGCCGTACTCGTCCACCAGAATCGCGAGATGCTGGCGCGTCTGGCGGAAGTGGGCCAGCAGGTCGGCGACAAGCACCGTCTCCGGCAAGAAGAGGGCCTCCCGCACCAGCGCGCGCACAGACATGTCGCCCTTCCCCTGGCGCAGAGGACGAATCAGGTCCTGCAAGTAGACGACCCCCACGATCTGGTCCAGGTCTCCCTCAAAGACGGGGAACTTGGTATGCCCGGTTCGCTCGGCCAGGTCGGCGACTTCCTCCACGGTGGCCTCCGCAGGGACGCAGACCATCTCGGTGCGGGGCACCATCACGCGGGAGGCACGGGCCGCGCGCAGGTCAAAGACGGCCTGGAGCATTTCCCCCTCCTCTTCTCGCAGGACACCGCCCTGGCGGCTGGCCTCAATCAACATCCGCAATTCTGCAATAGAGTGAACGCGCTCCTGACCGCTGACCGGGCGGATGCGCAACAGGCGCAGCAGACCGTTGCCAGCCCCGTTCAGCACCCAGATGGCGGGGCGAAAGAGGGCCAGGGCCACCCGCATCGGTCGGGCGACGAGGAGGGCCGCCCGCTCCGGATTCTGCAGGACCACCGACTTGGGCAGCAACTCCCCAGCGACGATGTGCAGGAAGGTGATGAGCGCGAATGCGAGGGCCGCTGCCGCGGAATGGGCCGCTGCCTCGGCCCAGCGGCCGGGGATGATCTGAAAGAGAGGGAGAAACAGGTGAGCCAGTGCGGGCTCTCCGATCCACCCCAAGGCGAGGCTGGCGATGGTGACGCCCAACTGGGTGGCCGCGACAAAACGCTCCGGGTCTTCCAGCGACTGCCGGAGAAGAATGGCGGCCGTGTGTCCCGCCGATGCCAGTTCCTCCACCCGGGTCCGGCGGACGCTCGCCAGCCCGAACTCCGCCGCCGCGAAAAACGCGTTCAGCGCGACGAAGAAAAAGACCCCCAGAAGGCCCATCAGCACGTTCATCCTCTCCACCGTAGCATTCCCCCAAGACACGCCGCGGCGATCCCGATACCCACGAGGGCAACGCCTGTCCACCGGCGCATGGGACGTCCCGCATCCACCAGTACCGGTGAAAGGGACTCTGGGAAAAAGACAACTTGATATTCCGGTATGAAGAACCACCCCAGCACAGTACCCGCCAGAAGGCCGCCCAGATGGCCCCAGTTGTCTATCCCTGGCACAATGAAACCGTAGAATAGGTTGTACAACATAACGATGACCACGTTCGCCAGCGGGCCGCTTCCCGCGCTCAATTGTTTCCGGTAGCGGTAATAATAGGTCGCCAGCCCGCCGATAACGCCGAAGATGGCCCCCGACGCGCCCACTGACGCCCGGGGAGAAAGGGCAAAACTCAGGGCGCTCCCGGCAACGCCCGAAAGCAGGTAGAGGGCCAGAAACCGCCCTTGGCCATAGATGGATTCCAGTCGGGTCCCGAAGGTATAGAGGGCATAACTGTTGAAAGCGATGTGCAGAAAATCCGCATGCAGAAAGATGGCGGTGAGCAGACGCCACCACTCTCCCGAGACGATAAGCTGGTTGATTTTGGCCCCCAGCAAGATGACCAGATCCCGACCAAGAAGTACGGAACCCAGGAAAGCCAGGCCGTTGGCCGCAATGATCCCATAGGTCCAAGCCACGGGATGAGATGGGACCTGGAGGACAACTGCTGCGACTTGAGGTTGAGATTTTGACGAAGTTTCTTCGCCCACGGTTTCGTCTCCTTGCGGAGCGGACAACATCCTACAACTGTACCCGGCGGGGCCGGACCCGGCAGTGCTCCGCTTCCATAATCGCGACGATTTGGTCCACCGCCCGGTCCAGTTGCCCTTCCCGATTTACGACCACGTAGTCAAACAGGTCCAGGCAGGCCATCTCCTCCGCCAGTTTACCGATACGCTGGATCAGTTGCTCCGGCGGGTCTGTGCCTCGCTGCTCCAGCCGTCGCGCCAGTTCCTCGCCCGACTCGGCGGTCAGGAAAATCAACACCGCTTCTGGCGCCAGGCGGCGGATCGTCGCCGCACCCTGGACATCCACCCGCATCACCACATCCTTACCGGAGGCGAAGGCCTCCCGAATCTGTTGCTTGGGTACTCCTTTGTGCTGTCCATAGACGACAGCGTGCTCCAGGAGTTCCCCTTCCCGCTCCAGCCGCAGGAATTCCTCCGTGGAGAGAAAGAAGTAATCCACTCCGTGAACCTCTCCAGGCCGAGGCGGGCGGTCCGTTGCAGTGACGACGAAATGGAAGGGAAGCCCTCGCTCCTTCATTCGCCGGATGACGCTATCCTTCCCAGCCCCAGCAGGGCCAGAAAGGACGACCAACAACGGGTAGCGTGGGAAGGTGAAGACCGTTTCGCTCATATCCTTGCAGGAAACAGGAGAGCCGTTATAATGATTTCACCTCACACCGAAGGAGGTAGAGGTAGAAATGCCGGTCTACGAGTACCGTTGCCAGAATTGTCGCCGTCGGGTGTCCATTTTCTGGAGGACGTTTTCGGAAGCTCAGAGCGGCATTCCCACATGCCCTCATTGCGGGAGCACGCAGTTGACCCGTCTCATCTCCAGAGTGCGGGTCGTCCGGTCCGAAGAGAGCCGGTTGGAATCGCTGGCGGATGATTTCTCCTTCTCTGACTTTGACGAAAAAGACCCCCGCTCTCTGGCCCGAATGATGCGCAAGATGGCCAGCGAGATTGGCGAGGACCTGGGGCCGGAGTTTGAGGAAGTCGTCGGACGGCTGGAGGCAGGGGAGAGCCCGGAAGAGATAGAGAAGGCTATGCCGGAACTCCTCGGCGAAGAGGGCGGGGGAGAAGACCTGGGCGAGGAGTAGGGAAGGCAGCCACACAAAGCAAGCAGGCGGAAAGGGGGGGGTTTTTGGGGGGGGGGGCCCCCCCCCACACAACCAGCCCCGGCCAAGTGGTTTTTTTTCCCGGGACAAAACCCGCCAAAAAAAACGCCCTTTTTGTTGCCCAAGTGGGAATGCACCTGTACGGCTCAGAGAGCGGGTATTCGCTGAACGAGAATCCACCGCAAAGTTTCCTGCACCTCTTCTACGGAACCGCTTGCGTCCACAACGACCCACCGCTGAGGCTCCTGACTGGCTAAGTCCAGATACCCCGCCCGCACCCGACGGTGGAACTCCAGCGTCTCCTGATCCAGGCGGTTAAACTCTCCTCCTCCAGCCCGACGGCGTGCCAGCCCCACTTCCGGTGCAATGTCCAGATAGAGAGTCAAGTCGGGAGTTAATCCTCCCGTCGCCAGCGCAATCACCTGCCGCAGGGCTTCCAGGTCCAGTCCTCTACCGTAGCCCTGATAGGCCAGCGTGCTGTCGGCATAACGGTCGCAAAGGACCACCTTTCCAGCCTTCAGCGCGGGCCGGATGACTGCGGAGACCAACTGAGCGCGGGAGGCCGCGTAGAGAAAAACTTCCGCCCACGGAGCCATATCGGTATTTGCCGGGTCGTGAAGGACTGCACGGATCTGGTCACCGATGGGAGTCCCTCCTGGCTCTCGGGCCAACACCACATCGTGGCCCCGTGCCCGAAGCCAATCCGCCAGGAGCCGGGCCTGGGTCGTTTTCCCGCTCCCCTCCGGGCCCTCCAGGGTGATCAGCATGTCGTCCCCCGCCGGTCAACCCACGTCGTCTCCTGCCGCAGGCAGGAAGAGACCTTCTCCCATTCCTCCGGAAGATAGACCAAAACGTCCGCCGGGACAGGAAGGTGGGTCAGGTCCCACTCTGTGGCCCGGCGCTCCAAAGGCAACAGGGTTTGCTCCACCAGAATCACCACATCCCGGTCGCTTCCCACTCCCCGATCTCCCCGACCGTAGAAGCCGCAGTAGCCGATAGTAAAATCTCGGACCGGCGGGCAGCGGCCTGCCGGGCCCACCGGCACAGTGCGCTAACCACCTCCCGCTGGTCCAGCCATCTGAGCACGGACGAATTCCAGAATCCCACCGGCATACTGGACGGCCTCCTCGCTGTGAAGCGGGCCGTAGTGCTCAAAGGGCGCGTCCCCGACAAAGCAGTTAGGAGATCGGAGAGGGATGTAAAAAAACCGTCCAGGCCCGGGCCTTTTCCACCAGGCTTTCGGAACCGCAATGGATAAGGGCAACTGACGAGGCAGATGGGCCACGACACGCCCCCATGCTTCCTGACCCAGGTGGAGATGAAGGGCCCTTGTCGCCTTTTCCGCGGCCTGCTGAGCGGTAAAACAGGCCCCTTCGTGGCGGCCCGCGTCCCGGGAATCCAGCGCCTGTTGCAGGTCTCGCTCCGCCTGCCGCAACCAGTCCGCCGCTCGCTGAGCCATCTACGTCTCCCGACGGGTCACTCGCACGCGTCGGTTGGGCTCTTCTCCCACAGAATAGGAGTGGAGCCCGGCCTGTTGCACCATCTCATGCTGGCGCCGCCGGATGAACGCGTTCTGGGGGCTCAGCTCCACTTCATCTGCCATACCCTCCTGGATAGCCCGAATGGCCTCCTCCACCTCCTGAAGGGCCTGGGAGAAAGGGTCCCCGATCGCGTTCTCCGCAGCGATGTCGCTCAGGCATGCCTCCATTTGAGCGATGGTGTTGGCCCGCAGGACGTAGACAGGGATACCCCTGCGCTCCGCGTCGGTGACGAGGCGGGGACGCTTACGGAAGAACCCCTTGGTCGTCAGGAATGCGTCGGCCTGGCCCAGGTCGTCCACCACGAAGACGGGGACCTGCATACGCCGGGCCGCGCGCTCCAGCCGATTCCGGGCAATGCCGTAGGGAAAGATGCGCACAGGCCCGTGGAGTTTGGGCGCTTGGGACTTCGCCGCGGGCCCCGGAGAGGGCGCCGGAGCCGGAGCCCCTGTGCGCGGGCGACCGCTTTCCCGCTCCTCCAGCGAGACTGGCGTCACCTTTTCAATACGGATTTCGCCTTTCGCGTCCCGATAGCGCAGTTCTGCCTGAAGGGGGCGCCCGCGCAGGAGCGCGTCCACCGCCTCCGCCACACTGTGGTGGATCAACAGCCGCTGACGGTCTTGAATCTCTATAAGGACGTCAAAAGTCGGCGGCGCGCGCCGCTCCAGAATGGTTTTCTGAGTCCCTCGGCGGCGGGCCTCCTCGTCGGAGAGGGTCACGCTCTCCACACCGCCCACCAGGTCAGAAAGGGTGGGGTTCAGGAGAAGATTGTCCAGCGTATTGCCGTGGGCCGTCGCGATAAGTTGAACTCCTCGCTCCGCGATGGTCCGGGCCGCCATCGCCTCCAGTTCCCGGCCGATCTCGTCAATGATGATGACTTCGGGGTTGTGGTTCTCCACCGCCTCAATCATCACCTCGTGCTGGAGGGAGGGCATCTCCACCTGCATTCGGCGGGCCCGTCCCACCGCCGGGTGGGGAATATCGCCATCGCCGCCAATTTCGTTGGACGTGTCCACGATGATGACCCGTTTTTTCTCCGCCAGGACTCGCGCGGCCTCCCGAAGCATCGTCGTCTTGCCCACGCCGGGCTTCCCCAAGAGAAGGATGCTTTTGCCGCTTTCAATGATGTCCTGAATGATGGCGATGGTGCCGTAGACCGCGCGGCCCACCCGGCAGGTGAGGCCGACGATGTCCCCCTTGCGGTTACGGATGGCCGCGATCCGGTGGAGAGTTCGGGTGATGCCCGCCCGGTTGTCGGCGTCAAACTCCCCGATCCGCTCCACCACGTACTGGAT
>JANXAH010000019.1 GCA_025062415.1 Anaerolineae bacterium
GGCGGGCGGCTTTGCCGCCCGCCGCAAACCCCCACCCATTTCCCCTCCCCTCGCCCGCTTGCGGGAGAGGGGAGGGGTCGGGGGAGGGGTGAGGTTTCCGCCCGCCGCCGCAGGTGAGCGGGAGAGGGGAGGGGGCAGGAGGTGGGGCGAGGGCGAAGAACGGCGGATTGCCGGGCAATTTTTAAAGTTGCAAAATCGGCCTGTGTCCGGGTTAAATTTGTAAAGTTCATGTAGCCTGTGATAAACGGCCTGAAACAGCTTCTGGTGGATATTCACAGGTCTGGTGGCTTGCGCTCCAGCGCCGCAGGTGCCCGGAGAACCTGGATCTTCGGACCCACTTTGAGATGGGCGTAAAGGAAAGAAAGCGAGAGGACTTGACATTTTGAGCCTTCTGGTGTATAATATGCGCAAACGTTTGCGTTCTTGTTTCGTGAGGCCTGGCGCTATGAAATCCCCGGTCACCCAGAGAGACATCGCTCAAAAACTGGGCCTTTCTATCGCCACCGTCTCCCGGGCCCTCAACGACCAGCCCGGCGTCAGCCCCGAAATCCGCGCCCAGGTCCTGGAGGCCGCCCGTGAAATGGGGTACTTCCCCCACCTCCCAGCCCGCAGCCTCGTCACTGCCACCACGCATACCGTGGCCTTCGTCTTTCACTCCGAACACGCCGCCAGCGACGACCCCTTCTACCCCATCATTATGACGGGCGCCGAATCCTACCTCTCCCAACAGGGATACCACATCCTGATGTCCACCATTGGTGACCAGGTCCTGGACAACCCCCATCTGTTCGCTCCCGTCAGTCAGGGGCTGGTGGACGGCCTGATTCTGGCTGGCCCAGCGATCAAACCCTCCTTCATCCTCGCCATGCTCAGCGCAGGCATCCCCCTGGTCCTGGTAGATAACTCCCTCCCTCAGACACCGGTGAACTGTGTCCTGAACGACGACGAAGGGGGCGCCTACGCCGCAGCCCGCCATCTGATTGAACATGGCTACACTCGCATCGCCTTTCTCTCCGGTCCGGAGGAGTGGGTCAGCAACCGGGAGCGGGCCCGGGGATACTGCCGCGCCCTGTACGAGGCGGGCCTGGAGCCCCTGATTGTCCACGAAACGGAGACGACCATCGCCAGCGGCGAGCGGGCCCTGCGACGCCTGCTGGAGGCCCATCCCGATGTCCAGGCGATCTGCGCGGTCAACGATGCTGTTGCCATCGGGGCTATTCGCGCCGCCGCTCGCATGGGCCGCCGGACGCCTGGCGATCTGGCCGTTGTCGGTTTTGACGACATCAGTTGGGCCCAACTGAACGACCCGCCGCTGAGCACCGTCCACGTCTTCAAGCGCCAGATCGGCGTCCTGGCCGCCCAGCGCCTGCTGGATTGCATCCAGAATCCAGATGCACCGCCCGCACGGATCCTGGTCTCTACCCGACTGGTCCTGCGGGCCTCCTGCGGGCATTGAAAGAACTTCCTATCCTCTCTCTGAAGTCTGGCTTTTTTCGGGGAGGAGAAACGATCCTCTTTTTAGGCCGTAGAAATGGCCAGAGGCCTATGCAGAAACGCCACGAGCAGAAGGGCCAAAGTTGAGGAGAAAGGAGGTGATAGCGACAGAAGTCTCTCTCAGCAGATAGGACCACCGCCCTCTGATTCTTTTTTTCCAAAGCGTATCCTTTCCAGAAGTCAGGAGGTTTAAGATGAAAGGACGCGTCTGGTTCTTCCTTCTGGGCGTGCTGGTCATCGCCAGCATGCTCCTTGCGGCCTGCGGTCCGCAAGTTACTCCGACGGCGCCGCCCACGACACCGCCGGAGAAGCCCCCCGCCGCAACACCCACCACTCCCCCCAAACCGGCGCAGAAGGTCACCATCCGCCTGACCACCTGGGCCGGCGTACAGGAGTCGGCCGAACTCCAGCAGGTCATTGACAAAATCAACGCTCAGGTCACCCACTTCCAGATCGTCCACGAGCCCGCCCCGGATGAGTACTACACCAAGGTCCAGACCACCCTGGCCGGTGGTACCGCGGCCGACCTCATCTGGCTCTCCCAGGAGTGGATCGCCGGGCTGGCCTCCCAGGGCGCCCTGCTGGATATCACCGACTACCTGAAGAAGGACGACCCCAAAGTCCATCCCGCCGCCGACCTGAACGACTACTTCCCGGACATCATCAAGACAGCGATGTACCAGGGCCGCTACTACGGCCTCCCCTGGATCGCCCAGCCGGTGGTCCTCTACTACAACAAGGACCTCTTTGACAAGGCGGGCGTTCCCTATCCCACCCTGGACTGGACTTGGGAGGACTTCCAGGAGGCGGCTGCGGCGCTCACTAAAGACCTGGACGGCGACGGGAAGAACGACCAGTGGGGCTTCACGATGACCGGCTGGCCGCCGCCGCAGATGTTCGTCTGGCAGGCGGGCGGTGAGGTCATCGCGCCGGACCTGAAGTCCTGCCCCATTGACACGCCCGAGGCCATCAAGGGCTTTGACTTCTACGCCAATATGATTTACAACGACATCCACACCCCGCCTGAGGCGGTCATCCAGGAGCAGGGCTTCGCCGAGATGTTCAAGGCCGGGAAGGTGGCGATGTTTATGGGCGGCGCGGCCGACGACCTGGACCGGGTGCCGGGGCTGAACGTGGGCGTCGTGGCGGTTCCGAAGGGCCCAGCGGGCCGTCCGACCTTCGCCTGGACCGCCTCCACGGTCATCGCGGCCCAGACCAAGTACCCGGACATCGCCTACGAGGCGCTGGTGATGCTCACCGAGGGCATCCACCACTGGAAGATTGTGGCGCCGCGCAAGTCGCTGGCCACGCCCCAGGGCATCACCGAGGCGGAGCCCCGCAAGGCCGCCAGCGCGGAGGCCATCGCCCAGGCTGTCCCCTATATGCGGGCCTTCAACATCATCCCGCGCCACCAGGAGTGGGACACCATCTTCTGGGGTGACTTTATGGACCCGCTCTTCCACAAGAAGGGGACGGCGGCGGAACTGGCCCCGCAGATTCGGCCGCGGCTGGAGGCCCTGCTGCCGTAGCGCGGATGCGGAGAGGACGAGGCTGGTCCCCGGCCTCGTCCTCTTCACCTTAGTTGCATATTCGTGGCGGCGGCGCAGAGCCGCCGCCACGAAAAAACTGCTTTCGGGGAGGGGAAGATGTACGTCAGTGCCTGGGAAACTTACTACCCGACCCTTCTGCGTTGGTTGGCTGTGGGCGGTGGCCTCATCGGCCTGATGATTCTCCTCCAGAAACTGCTCCGCCTCTTCGGAGTCCGGCGGGAAGTCGCCACCGGCTACGCCCTCATCCTTCCCTGGATTCTCGGCTTTCTCATCTGGAACCTCTACCCCTTCGCCCGATCCCTCTACCTGAGTTTCACGGAATACAACATCTTCCAGCCGCCGAAGTGGGTCGGGCTGGATAACTACGTCCGGATGTTCAGGGACGAGCAGTTCTGGCTCTCCCTGCGGCTCACGCTCCTCTACGCCGCCTTCAACGTCCCCCTGGGCCTGGCGGGCGCGCTGGGGGTGGCGCTGCTGCTCAACCGCTCCGTCTCCGGCATTGGCATCTGGCGCACCATCTACTACATTCCGGCTGTTCTGCCCGCCGCGGCCGTGGCCCTGCTGTGGCGCTGGATGCTGAGCCCCGAGTCAGGCCTGATCAACTTTATGCTCCAGCCGGTCTATCGGGGCCTGAACATCCAGCCTCTCCAGTGGTTCACCGACCCCAGCCTGGTGCTGCCCGCGTTCGTCATTATGGGCATGTGGGGAGTCTTCGGAGCCAATTCCGTCATCCTGCTGGCCGGTCTGAAGAACATCCCCAAGGAACTCTACGAGGCTGCCGAGCTGGACGGAGCCGGCAACTGGCGGAAATTCTGGAACGTCACTATCCCGATGGTCAGCCCCACCCTCTTCTACAACCTGGTCACCGGTATCATCGGCGCCCTGCAGGTCTTTACCCAGGCCTTTTTCATCACTATCCCCCGTCGGGCCGGGACCTTCCTGAACGTCCTGATCTACCGGGAGGCTTTCGCCTACCGCAATATGGGTTACGCTTCGGCACTGGCCTGGGTTCTGCTCATCATCATCCTGCTCATCACCCTGCTGGTGTTCCGCTCCTCGGCCGCCTGGGTCTACTACGAAGCGGAAGTGAAGTAGGAGGCAACCGATGACCGCCGTACCCATTTCCATCCGCCTCGGGCTGGGAGTCCAGGCTCGCCGTGCCATCGGCAACGCCATCACGTACCTGCTGCTGGCCCTCTTCTCCCTCTTCGTCTTCGTTCCGGTGGCCTACATGATTTCCACTTCCCTGAAGACAGAGGACCAGCTCTTCATCTGGCCCATCCGCTGGATCCCCAATCCCATCGCCTGGGAGAACTACCCCCGGGCTTTCGTGGAACTGGGCCGCATTGCCCCGGGGCTGACCTTCTGGCGCATTCTGAGCAACACCCTTTTCATCACCGTCCTGGCGATGACCGCCGAACTGATCGCCGTCTCGCTGGTAGCCTACGGGTTCGCCCGCTTCCGCTTCCCGGGCCGCAATTTCCTGTTCATCGTGATGCTCTCCACGATGATGCTGCCGGGCATCATCACCCTCATCCCCACGTTCCTCATCTGGCGGACCCTGGGGCTGATTGATACCTACGACCCGCTGGTCAACGCCATCTGGTTCGGCGGCGGCGCCTGGGCGGTCTTTATGCTCCGTCAGTTCTTCCTGACGATCCCCCGGGAGATGGAGGAGGCCGCCCTGATTGACGGGGCCAACACCTTCCAGATTTACTACAAAATTATGCTCCCCCTGGTCCGGCCCGCCCTGCTGGCCCTGGGAGTGCTGATTTTCCAGGGCAACTGGAACAACTTCATGGGCCCCCTCATCTACCTGAACACGACGGTGAAATTCCCGCTGATCGTGGCCCTGAAGTTCTTCCAGGAGTCCCTCTCCAAAGAGGCCCCCAAGTGGCACTACATGATGGCCATGTCCACGGTGATGGCGACGCCCATCCTGGTCCTCTACTTTGCTGCTCAGCGGTATTTCATTGAGGGCCTGATGGTGGGGGCAGTCAAGGGATAGGACGTTCCTCCGACCGTTACCCGCGGTGTCCTGATGGATGTCCGGTCGCTTCCGCGGCTCCCGAAGAGAAATGGCGTTTTGCCGCTACGGCGAAGCCGTGGCAGCAAAACGCCTTTCCTCCGGCACCCCCGGTGGGTCCTGTGCCTGCTGCTGTCTTTGATGCTGATGGGATGCGCCGGGCCAGCCCCGGTCCCATCCCCTGGGGCGCCAATGCCGGCCGCGACGCCCGAACCGACCCCGACCGCTTTGCGCCCCCTGCGCGACGGCCTGATCAACCTGGCCCACCTGCAGCATCTGACGGAGATCGTGGAGTGGGACGGGGAGCCCGTTGCCCTGGTCCATATCTACTCCGAGGCCCCCGACTACGGTTGGGTGGACGCCGCGGGAGAGGGAATCGCCTGCGTGGACGACGTCGCCCGCGCCGCGCTGGTCTATCTGGCCTTTTACGAGCGCACCGGCAACCTCCAGGCCCTGGCGCTGGCCCGCGCGGCGCTCAACTTCGTGCTCTATATGCAGGCGGATGACGGCGAGTACTACAACTTCGTCCTGGACCGCCAGGGCACCATCAACCGGGACGGGCGGACCAGTTACAAGTCCTGGGGCTGGTGGGCGGCCCGGGGCCAGTGGGCCCTGGCGGCGGGCTACCGGGTCTTCCGGAAAGTAGACCCCGACTACGCGGCCCGGCTGCGCGCGGCCTACCTGCGGGGAGAGGAGGCCCTGGGGCGGGCGATCGGTCCCGTCGGCACTTACAACGAACTCCACGGCGTCCGGGTCCCCGCCTGGTTGGTGGGCAACGGCTCCGACCTCTCATCGCTGGCGATCCTGGGCCTGGCCGAGTACTACGCTGTGGAGCCCAACGGCCGGACGCGCCAATTGATGGCCAACCTGGCCAATGGCGTTGCCGCGTACCAGTTGGGCGGACCGGGCCAGTACCCCTTCGGTGCCCACCCGTCCACCACCACATCCACCGCCCTCTGGCATGCCTGGGGAAGCCATCAGGTCCATGCGCTGGCCCGCGCTGGCGCCCTGCTGGGCCGGGACGATTGGATTCAGTCCGCCCGGCGCGCGGCGGACAACCTCTTCGTCTTCTTCCTGACCACCGACCTGGTCAACGAGATGCTGCCGCTTCCCCGGCGCAGTGGCCAGATCGCCTACGGGACCGAGGTCATCACTTCGGGTTTCTGGGCCCTCTATCAGGCCACCGGCGAAGAGAAGTATGCCCGCTACGCCGGCCTGGCTGCTTCCTGGTTCTTCGGCAACAACATGGCCGGAGTACCGATGTACGACCCCGAGACCGGCCGTTGCTACGACGGCATAGACGGCCCCAGCCCCTTCCGGGTCAACCGGAACGCCGGGGCCGAATCCACCATAGAGGCCCTGCTGGCGCTGATGCAGGTGGACCGGGACCCCATCGCCAGCCGCTATCTGGCCGTCCGTGCCGCCGAAGCGCCCACCCTGGTGCTGGCGGAGGCGGAGGACGGTCGGGAGGTTGCGGGCACCCCCACCTACGGACGGCGGGAGTGGACCGGCGAGGCCCGTTTCTCCAATGGCCGTTATTATGCCCTCAAGCCCGGCGATGCCGTCTCCCTGACCGTGCACATCCCCGCCGACGGTGACTATCTGGTCTACGTCTCCCACCTGCGCCGGGCCGCGCCGCGGCCGGAGCCCGTCGCAGAGGCCATCCGTGCGCCCGGACCCGTGAACGTGGACGGCTCGCTGGACGAGTGGGACGTTGCTCAGCCCCTGCCGGTGAACCGCCCGGATCAGATTCTGCGTGGCGCGGCGACCTGGCCTGGTCCGGAAGAAGCCAGTTTCACCCTCTACTGGATGTGGGACGAAGAGAACCTCTACGCGGCGGCGCGGGTGCGGGACCCCCAGCACGTCCAGCAGGAGACCGGCCCCTCCGTCTGGCGGGGCGATGCTCTCTGGCTCTACCTGAACACGACGGGCGACCGGCGCCGGGTGGACGTCAAACTGACCCTGGCCCAGACCCCGCAGGGGCCCCAGGTCTGGAACTGGACTGCGGGGATGTTCCTGCCGGGCGCGCAACTGGCCTGGCGCCTCGCCGAGGGCGGATACATCTATGAGGCCGCGCTGCCCTTGAAGAGCCTCAACTCCCTCAAACCCGAGCCCGGGAAGCGCATCTTTTTTGAGGCCGGAATGGGCTTCACCGGCGGCTTCATAGATTGGACCGGCCTGGACCCGGATACAGCGGAGAATCTGGCCCCCCTGACCTTCGTGACCGCCCTTTCCCCGATCGCCGCGGGTGTTCAGCCCGAAGAACAGCGGCCCGACGACGTGGCCTTCTCGGTTTCCCTGGATGGGCATATCCCGGCGATTGTCCCGCAGGCCCTCTCGCCCGACCGGGACTACCTCTGGCTGGACCCCGTCTTTGAGGGCTCCGTTTTCCTGAACCGGGGGCCGCACACACTTCTGGTGACCGGCGCAAGCCGCCGGCCCGATCGGGAGGCGATCGTGGACGCCTTCTGGTTCGTCCCCGCTGTCCTCTGCAAGCGCCTGGAGGACGATTCGGGGCACACCTTCACCCTGTGCTACGATATGCGAACCGGCACATCCGCCTGGCCGTAGGGCGACCGCCCGCCGTCATTCCACCTGCGGCCCTGCGACCTTGCGACGTGCGACCTGCGACATGCACTCTGCTCCCAAAGCACCGTCTTCCCTGCAAGTTCTGGCCCGCGCTCTGGACGACTGGTGGAGCGACTGGGTCCAGATGACGGTCGTCAGCATCCTCTGGACTCTCTCGTGGCTGACGGTCGTCCTGGGCCCCCCGGCCACCTTCGGCCTGTTTTACGTCGCCCATCGGATGGCCTACGGCGAAAGCCCCGGACTGGGCGGCATGTTGGAGGGCGCGCGGCGTTACCTGCTTCCATCCTACCTGTGGGCGCTCCTGAATCTCGTAGCCGCCTTCACCGTCTACGCCAACCTCTGGTTCTACGGGCGGCTGGAGGCGTCCTGGGCCCCCCTGCTTCAGGCCTTCTTCTGGATTCTGGGGGGCCTCTGGCTGGCCGTCCAGTTCTATGCGCTGGCCTACCTGATGGAGCAGGAGCGGAAATCGCTCCCGCTGGCCCTGCGCAACGGCCTTTTCACGATCCTGGCCGCACCGGGATACAGCCTGGTGGTAATGGGCGCGGCGCTCTCCGTCGCCGCTGTCGCCCTGGCCCTGGTGGCCCCTCTGGTCCTGGGCGGCCCCGGCCTGCTGGCCCTCATCGCCGGCCACGCCGTCCGGGACCGGATAGAGACGTATGGGCTGAGGGAGCGGGAAGTGAAAGAAGAAGTGAAAAGGGAAGAGTGACAGGTGAGTTCTGCGACGTGCGACCTGCGGCCCTGCGACCTGTGATCCGAACTTGAGGAGTGAACCGCGATGCGCGAAATCGCTGTCATCCCGCTGGAGAACTGCGATTTTCGGCTGGTGAGCGGAGGCTACACGCTCTCCCTGGAGGGCGGCCATCTGCGGATTCGCCGAACCGACGGCGCCGATGGCCTGGCCTTCGCTACCCTCGGCGAATGGGGCTGGAACCTGTTTCCCTTCATCCGTCAGCGTCGGATTGAGAGACAGGAAGATGGCCCCCGTGTGACCCTCATCGCGGAACGAGGCGATGCAACCTTCACCCTGACCTTCGGGGCCGATCCGTCCCGACCGGGCCTCTTCCGGTGGCGGTTTGCCGTGACCCCCCAGAGGCCCATCCGGGGCGCGCCGGAGTGCCCGGAACTGACCTTCACCGCCGTCCCGCGCGCCACTCTCTATACCCAGCAGGCCCCGATGGCCGCCGGGCTGGCCTACCTCTACGAGGAGGCCCTACTGGATAGCACCCTCTTCTACTTCCAGGACTTCACCGCCCTGAACGACTACTTTTCCCGGACCCAGACCCGACCGATGGGAGGCATCTTCCCGTCCCCGTTGCCCCATCTCCCCACCGGGATCGTCGGCCTTCTGGGAAGGGACCTCGGCCTGGCCCTGCCCGATGCTGCGATGGCGGCATTCCCAACCGGCGCGGAGATCGTCTTCAGCCAGGGATATCTGGCACTGACCCCTGGCCGTCCGGCGGACGAACCGGCGATGGCCCGGCGGTTCCTGGAGGACCTGGCCGCCATCTACCGGCGCATCCCGCATCCGCCGACGGAACTGGTGGGCTGGAAAGACCTGGCCCGGCGGACCCTCGCCGACCTGCTGGACCCTCGCAATTGGGTAGAAGTGAAGGGCAAGCCCTTCCTGCGGGCCTACGTCAACGATGAGCGGACCACCCCCGAACTTATCGCCCAACTGGACGTCCTCACCTCGCTGCGGGCCTACTGTGCCCGGCATGGCCACAGCCCCGAGACTCGGGAGTTGGACCAGCGCCTTTCGGCGACGCTGGACTATTTCTACAACTCCCAGATCGGGACCATCATCAACCAGCCCGTCACAGACTATCCGGTGGCCGACAGCTGGTACTTCGTCACCGGGCTGGTGGACCTGCATCGCCTGGCACGGGGCGGCGACGCGCAGGCCCGGCGAATCCTGATGGACTCCGTGGGGCGAATCATAGAGGTGGCTCACCGATACCGGTACATCTTCCCGATTTTTGTGGACCCCGTCGGTGCCATCCACCCCCTGCAGCCCGACCCGCCGATGTGTCCGCCGATGGAGTACGACGTGGCTGGCGGCTACGCCTACCTGATGTTGAGCCTCTACGAGGAGACAGGAGATGCCCTGTACCTGAAAGAGGCCCAGGCTGCGGTGGAGGCGATGGCCGGGCTCGGTTTTGACCTGGCCTACGAACTCCACGTCACTGCAATGGCCGCGGCCGCCTGCGCGCGTCTCTTCCGGCTCACTGGGGAACCGGAGTACCTGGACCGGAGTCTCCTGCCCCTGGCGAACTTCTTCCGCCACTGCTGGCTCTGGGAGTGCGACTACGGGCACGCCAAAACCTACCGCACCTTCTTCGGCCTGCTCCCGATGACCTACGCCGGGGTGATTACTCCCAAGGAGCAGTACGAGGCCTGGATAAGCGCGGCGGAATATCTGCGGCTGGCGGGCGAGGCAGCGCCGGACTCCGTCCGGATGTTGCTGGCGGAGTTCTGCCGCCATACCCTCAACACGATGCGCTCCGCCCTGGCCCCCCTGCGGCCGCCGGAGAGCGTCGCACGAGTTCCCCGAATCCACAAGTCCGTCTCCCAGAACGCGCCGGAACTCTACATCCCTCTGGAGGACGTCCGGGACGGTTGGGAACTCAGCGGCGAGATCGGCCAGGAACTCTACGGCTCCGGAATGGCCCTCACCTTCGCTGCCGACGCATACACCGATCTGAAGGCGGGCATAACCCTCTACAGCGAATATCCGCTGTTGCGTCAGGACGGCAAGACCTTCACCCTGGCCGGAACTCCGGACCAGGAGGTGGAGGTTTCCCTGTGGGGGTCCGTAGAGGGAGTGGCCGACGAGGCAGGCCACCCCGTGCCCCTGCGACGGGAGGGCGATGCCCTGCGCTTCCGGGCCCGGGGCGGCCAGGTTTATCGCATAACGTAGACAACTGTTCGCAATTGACCTGCAAATCCCTCAAGGAGGTGTCAACGTGCGGGAAACCCACTTGCTGAGGCGTCACCCGGCCAATCCGATCCTGACGGCGGCCGATTTCCCGCGCCCGGTCAACTCCGTCTTCAACGCGGGCGCGGTGAAGCACAACGGCCAGTACCTGCTGCTGACGCGGGTGGAGGACCTGACCGGTTCCTCGTGCCTGTGGCTGGCCCGCAGCGACGACGGCATCCACTTCACCCCCGACCCGGAACCGGCGCTCGTGCCAGAGCCGGAGCGGCCCTTTGAGGACGTGGCCCCCCTGAGCCTGGAGGATCCCCGCATCACCCCGCTGGACGGGACCTACTACATCACCTATGTCATCTATTCCCCCTACGGCTGCGTCACTGCGCTGGCCCGCACAGACGACTTCCAGCGCTATGAGCGGCTGGGGGTCATCACCCTGCCCGATAATAAGGACGTCGTGTTGTTTCCTGAACGGATCAACGGGCGGTACGCTAAACTGGACCGGCCCCTGACCCGTCCGCCTGGCGTCGGGGACATCTGGATCTCGTTTTCGGACGACTTGCTGAACTGGGGAGACCCGCGCCCGGTGATGCGACCCCGGCTCTGCAAGTGGGATAGTTACAAAATCGGCGCGGGCGCGCCGCCGATCAAGACCCCCCACGGGTGGCTGGAGATTTACCACGGCGTCCGGGAGACGGCGGCGGGGCTTCTCTACCGCCTGGGAGCGGTTCTCCTGGACCTGGAGGAACCCTGGCGCGTGGTGGGTCGGGCCAACGAGGCGATCCTCTCTCCCCTCTATCCGGAAGACTTCACAGGGAATGTCGGCAACGCGGTCTTCACCTGTGGAGCCATCCTGGAGGACAACGGGGAGTTGAAAGTCTACTACGGCGCGGCCGACCAGGTCATGTGCCTGGCGACGGCCCCGCTGGAGGAGATCGTCGCCTGTTGCCTGAACGGAGAAAAATCCTGCAAGTAGGTGAGGCCTGCGATGGAACTGAAACGCCACCCCGCAAATCCCATCCTTAAGCCAGACCCGCTCAGCGAGTGGGAAGCGCTGAACGTCTTCAACTGTGCGGTTGTCTACCACAACGGGCTCTTCCATATGCTCTACCGGGCCCAGGGCGTGGACTACGTCAGCCGCATCGGCTACGCGGTCAGCGTAGACGGAGTCCACTTCAACCGCCTGCGGGAGCCGGTCCTCTCCCCGCAGGGCGAATGGGAGACCCGGGGGGTGGAAGACCCGCGCGTCACTTATCTGGAGGACGAGGGCCGGTTCATTATGGCCTACACGGCCTACTCCCCAAAGGGCATCACCCCGATGTTCGCGGAGAGCACCAATCTCATCACCTGGCAGCGCATCGGCCCGCTGGTGGTGGGAGAGGATAACAAGGACCACGTCCTCTTTCCCCGCAAAATCCGGGGGCGGTACGTCTCCTTCCACCGCCGTCCGCCGTCCATCTGGATCGCCTGGAGTGACGACCTGCGAGAGTGGCGGGATTTCCAGGTCGTGATGGAACCCCGTCCGGAGAACTGGGACTGCAAGCGGGTGGGAGCGGGCGGTGTCCCCATTGAGACTCCCTACGGCTGGCTGGTCCTGTACCACGCCTACGATTTCAACCACGTCTATCGGCTGGGCGCATGCCTGCTGGACCTGGAGGACCCAACCCGGGTGATCGCCCGACCGAAGCCCTTCCTGCTTCAGCCCGAAGAGACCTGGGAACTGAAAGGGGATGTGCCCAATGTCGTTTTCTCTGCGGCCAACCCGGTGGTGGACGGCACCGTCTATGTCTACTACGGCGGAGCGGACCGGGTCATTGGCCTGGCGACCTGCTCGTTGGAGGAACTGCTGGAGTGGGTAAGGCACGAGGGCTAATTGAGGCGGGAGCAGAGCAGGAGGGGGCGGGCCAGAGGGCCCGCCCCCCTCCTGTTCCTTCCCTTCGCTTTCGCCCGACCGGTTCGGAACCCTTCGGTTGTCCCTCTGAAATCCCGTGGTAAAATCTCCGGTGGCGAACCCTGTTCCCCATCGGGCACGCATCGGGATTCAACAGATACCAGGACGGAGGTCTGAATGCGCTTTCTCATCACCGGCGGTGCGGGATTTCTGGGCGCCGCCCTGGCGAACCGTCTCGTCGCCGAGGGACATCACGTCCGGGTCATAGATGACCTGAGCGCGGGAGACCCCTCCCGGCTGGACGAGCGGGTTCTCTTCACGCGCGGGAGCGTCCTGGACCGCCCCAAACTCTGGACCCTGCTTCAGGATGTGGACTGCGTCTACCACCTGGCCGCGCGGGTGCTGGTGGCTGAATCAATCCTCTATCCCCGCGAATACAACGAAGTCAACGTCGGCGGGACAGTGACGCTGATGGAGGCCATCCGGGACGCCGGCGTGCGGCGGGTGGTGCTGACCTCCTCCGGCGCTGTCTACGGGGAGCAGCCCACTCAGCCCGTCCGGGAGGACGCCCCGCCCAATCCTCAATCGCCCTACGCCGTGAGCAAACTGGCCGCCGAGTACTACGTCCGGACCATTGGCGCGCTCTGGGGGATTGAGACGGTGGTCCTGCGCATCTTCAACGCCTATGGTCCGGGGCAGAACCTGCCGCCGTCCCATCCCCCCGTCGTTCCCCGCTTCCTGCAGCAGGCGGTGCGGGGCGGCACCCTGGTCATCTTCGGTGGCGGCACCCAGACCCGCGATTTCGTCTACGTAGACGACGTGGTGGAGGCCCTGGTGGCCGCGGCGACCGCTCCCGACGTGGACCGGCGCATCATCAACGTCGGCTCAGGACAGGAGACCTCCATCAACGAACTGGCCCGCCTGGTGCTGGAGGTGGTGGGGAAAGACACGGAGGTTCTCCACAGCCCGGCCCAGAGCGGTGGCGTCTCCCGTCTCTGCGCCGACATCACCCTGGCCCGCCGTCTGCTCAACTACAGACCTCGCGTGAGCCTGCGGGAAGGCCTCCAACTGACGCTGAAGCGAGACCCGCGTTTTTCCCGATGACACCCCTTCCCCGTGACTTCTTCGCCCGCGATACTCTTCAGGTCGCGCGGGACCTCCTGGGGCAGGTCCTGGTGCGGATTCTGGACGGGGAGCGGCTGAGCGGACGCATCGTGGAGGTGGAAGCCTACATCGGCGAGGACGACCTGGCCTCCCACGCCCGCTTTGGCCGAACCCCTCGCAACGAGGCTATGTACGGTCCACCCGGCCATGCCTACGTCTACCAGATTTACGGACTCCACCATTGCCTGAACATCGTCACCGAGGCAGAGGGGTTCCCGGCGGCGGTGCTGATCCGGGCTCTGGAGCCGCTGGAAGGACTGGCTCAGATGCGCCAACGGCGGGGAATCTCGGACCCTCTGCTTCTGACCTCCGGGCCCGCTCGCCTCTGTCAGGCGATGGGGATTGACCGACGCCTGGATAAGGCGGACCTGTGTGCGCCCAACGCCGTCCTCTTCGTGGAGCCCGGCGCTCCCGTTCCAGACGACCTGGTCGCTACCGGCCCGCGCGTCGGCGTGCAGGGCGACCTGCGGGCCCGCACCATTCCCTGGCGCTTTTACCTCCGGGACCACCCCTGCGTTTCCCACCGGGGTGTGACCCGCTCCAGGCGGAAGGACGATGCCTGCTAAACCTCTCTTCCGACGGGGGCTAACAACCCTTCGCTTCCTGCTTCTTGTCTTCTTTCTTCTCCTCGCCCTGGCCCTGCGTGCTTGGGACCTGGACCGCTGGAGCCTCTGGTACGATGAGGCCTACTGCTGGTGGGTCGCCTCCCAGGTCTCCCTGCCGGAGATGCTGACCCTCAGCGCAAGGGAAGTGGTTCCGCCCCTGTACCACCTTCTACTCCGGGCCTGGATCCCTCTGGCGGGAGCGACGGAGTTCGCCCTCCGCTGGCCGTCAGTCCTTCTGGGTGTCCTGGCTGTCGCCGGGGCCGCGCGGCTGGCCTGGCGGCTCACCGGGCGGTGGCTGGGAGCGTTGGCCGCAGCGCTCCTCTTCGCCATCGGCACGCCCTTCCTCTGGGCCTCCCGCGAGGTCCGTATGTACGGCTCAGCGCTGGCCTGGACTCTGCTGGCCGACGCGGCGCTGCTGGAAGCCTTCGCAGCGAAAGCAGCCCGCCGGTGCCAGTTCTGGGCGTGGCTCTGGGCCGTCCTGACGCTGGCAGCCCTCTACACCCTGGCCCTGGCGGGCTTCTGGCTGGTCGGGCAGGGGCTCGTTGCCCTCCTGCTCCTGATGCGGGCAGGCCGATCGGAGCGGGGCGCAGTTCTGCGGACGCTCCTCTTCCCCGCTCTGGCGGTGGTCCTTCTCTACCTTCCCTGGGCCTGGGTCGCAGCGAGGATGGCGCCTCTGAATATGACCTACTGGCACGGGTATATGCCGCCCGCGTACCTCCTGCGCCTCTCCCTCGGTGGACTGACCATTATGGACCACCTTCCCGGCGGAATCGCCGAGACGGCGGCCTGCGTTGTTCTCCTGGTCGCTGTCCTGGCCCTGGCTGTCTCTCGACCCCGCCTCCTGGCGGGCCTGTACCCGTTCCTCTACGCCGCGCCGCTCCTGCTTATCGCCTACACCTATCAGGAAATCCCGAAATGGGGCTCCCGCCACGCGACCCTCTTTGCCCCGGCCACCTTTCTGGCCCTGGCCGTCGCCTGGGGGAGTCTGGAGAACGCCCGGCCCCAGTGGCTGCGGGCCTTCGTTGCCCTCCCTCTGACCACCGCCACCCTGCTGGTTGGGCGTTTCCTCTGGGAGGCCGACCTCAACCTGCTGACCAACCCTGCCTACGCCCGCGAGGACTGGCGCGGCGCGGCCCGCTACATCCGGGAGCACTGGTCCACCGGCGACGTCGTCGTTATCTCCACCGGTTCCATCTTTCCGACCTGGCTCTACTACGCCGGGGACGAGGGGCTGCTCCCGATGCCCAAGGACCCTCTCCTGGACGTCACCCACGTCCTGACCTACCCCGAAGTTGCCCGGCAATTGAACGCCGCCCTTGCTCCCTGCTCCCTGCGCCCCGCAACCTGCGATGAGTGCTCTGTGACCTGCAGCGTCTGGCTGGTGGCCTGGCAGGATGGGATTACGGACCCGACCCGGCTGGTGGAGACCCTGCTGGAGGACGTGGCGCAGGAGGAGCCGGTGCCGGAGTTCCGGGGGCTGAAAGTCCGCCGTTTCCTGCTGGAGGAGCCCCCGAACTTCCCGCCGGAGCCCCCCACGACCGACCGACCCGACGCGGAACTTCTGCCGGGGATTCGCCTCTGGGGATACACGTTGCCGGAAGGGCCCCATCCCGCCGACCGACCGCTGGAACTGCGGGTCTGGTGGACAACGGACGACCCTGCGCGGCACACGGGGCTCCTCTATATGGCCTCTTTTCGGCTTACGGACCCGCTGGGGATAGAGTGGGGGCAGGACGACCGCATCGTGACCGACGGCGATTATCGGCCGGAGCGCTGGGTTCCCGGCATACCGATCTTCGGGCGGTTCTTTCTCCACCTTCCCGCCGGGATTCCCCCTGGCGTCTACACGCCCACGCTGACCATTTTCACCGAACAGAGTGTAGGGAGAATCGCCCTCCGACCGATTATGGTCACCCAGCCCTCTGTGCCGCCGGAGGTGCCGGGAGAATTCACTGCGGTTCGTTCAGCCGGGATGTCGGCCCCGCTCAACCTCCTGGGGATTCGCCTCTTCCAGAGCGTGGGAGCACCGTGTCGGAAAATTACAGGGGAACTCTTCTGGGAGATTCTGGAGCCCCTTCGGGAGGAATATCGGGTAGCGATCGTGGTGGGAGATCATCGGGAGGAAAATCCGTTGACTCCTCCCGGCTCTCAGGCCCTCCTGCGCCCAGGAGACCGCATCCGATCTTACTTTCACTTGACCTTTCCCTGCCGGGCGCTGGACCTGGAGGCCGACCTGGAAGTCCGTCTCCTGCGGGCCGACGGGCGGGAGGCGGTCGGAGTCTGGCGCGGCCCGACGGTACGGGTGCGGACGGAGCGGGTGTTTGCGGAGCCGACCTTTCCTTACGAACCAGTGGGGGCGGACTTCGGACCCGGATTCGCCACCCTGCTGGGATACCGGCTGGACCCATCGGAGGTCCGGGCGGGCGAGCCCTTCACCGTCACCCTGGTCTGGCGAGCGGGCTACACCGATGATATCCCCCGGTCCGTTTTTGTCCACGTCACCCCGCCGGGTGCGCCGCTATCGCTGGTCGCGCAGCACGACGGGTGGCCCAGCCTGAACGGTCGCCCCACGCACACCTGGGTCTGGGGTGAAATCGTCGCCGACCCCCATCCGCTGCCCGGAGTTCCTGCTGGGACCTATCAGATTCGCGTGGGGCTCTACAGCCCCGATGGAGAGCGCTTGCCGGTCGTGGTCGGAACGGAGAGCCCACCGGACCGGGCGGTGAGTTTTCCCCTGACGGTCCGATAAGGGTTTTGGGGCGGCGGCCCAAAGGCCGCCGCCCCCAAAAACCCCAATTTTCCAACCAGCACGGCCAGCCGGTCCGGGTAGTTGGTGATGAGAGCGTCCACGCCCCAGCCGATGAGGCGGGCCATCGCCTCCGGCTCGTCCACCGTCCAGACCACGACCCGCCGCCCCTGGCGATGGGCCCGACGAACCGTCTCCGGTCCGACCAGGGACCAGTGGGGGTGGATGGCCTCCGGCCGCAGGCGGGGAAGAAACAGTGCCAGGAGCCGGGCCAGGCGGGAGAGGGGCGCTGTCTCGTAGAGAAAGCCGATAGGGACCTCCGGGGCCACCTTCCGGAAGCGGCGAAGGGCCAGCGGGTTGAAGGAGGAGACCAGCGTCCGGTCCGCCAGCCCGAAGCGGCGGATGAGCGCCGCAACTGCCTCCTCCATTCCCGGATAGTCGTTGCCCGGCATGGACTTCAGTTCTACGTTAATGAGGAGACGGTCGCCGACCTCGGCGAAGACCTCCTCCAGCGTCGGGATGCGCTCTCCGGCGAAAGCGGGGTCAAAGCGGGACCCGGCGTCCAGTTCCCGCAGTGCGGCCAGAGGGAGATCCCGCACTCGTCCGGTTCCGTCTGTCGTCCCGTCCACCGTGAAGTCGTGGATGACGACGGGGATCCCATCGGCGGAGAGGTGGACGTCCAGTTCCACCCCGTCGGCGCCCAGTTCCGCCGCCTTCCGGAAGGCGGCGAGGGTGTTGGGCGGGGCAACCGCGCTGGCTCCCCGGTGGGCGATATTGAGCACGTGCGTTGCGGTAAGCCACTGCGAAGCCAAAGCGAACCTCCCCACTGGGGGATAGGGGATTTTGCGGCGGCCTTCAGCCGCCGCAAAATCCCCCTGTATGTAGCCTGTGGCGAATCTCCGCCGCCAGCGCGCGGGCCCGCCGGGGCGCGTTTCCCACGTATCCCCCGGCGTCCATCAGCGCGCGCACCTGCTCCGGGGAGAGATAAGCCCGGATCCGTTCGTCCTCCGCCAGGGAGTCGGCCAGCGGGTTGGGCTCCCCCCGCCGGACAGCCTCCCATGCCGCCATGCTGTGCTCCCGAAGGACCTCATGCATCCGTTGCCGGTCTGCCCCCGCCCGGACTAACTCCATCAGCAGTTGCTCCGTTGCGGCAAAGGTTCCCCAGAGGGCCAGGTTGCGCTCGGCTGCCGTCCGGTCCAGCGCCAGCCCCCGCACCAGCCGCAGCGCCCGGCGGAGCATCTCGTCGGTCGCCAGGAACGCATTGGGGAGGATGGCCCGGCGATTGGCCGAATCGTCCAGCGTCCGCTCCAGGAGTGACCCGGCGGCGTTCTCCCAAGCGACGGCAGGGAGCGCGGCGACGTAGCGGGCCAGGGAGCAGATGTTCTCGGCCTGGATGGGGTTGCGCTTGAAGGGCATCGCAGAGGAGCCGACCTGGGCCCGACCAAAGGGTTCGCTCCACTCGCCCGCCAGCGGCGACTGCAGAAGCCGCAGGTCCATCGCAAAGCGGTGCAGACTCTGGGCGATCCCCGCCAGTACGACCAGGACTTCCCAATCTTGACGGCGGGGGCAGACCTGGGTGGTGACCGGATAGGCCTCCAGGCCCAGGTAGGCCATCGCCCGTTGTTCCATCTCTTCCGCCGTCCGGCCCAGGGGCCGCAGCAGTTGTTCATAGGACGCCGCAGTCCCGACCGCCCCCTTAAAGCCCTTTCCCCGGATGGTTCGGAGCATCCGCTCCACCGCCTCCAGATCTGCCAGCAGGTCCTGTGCATACTGAGCCAGCCGGTAGCCGACGGTCGTGGGCTCCGCGGCCTGCAGGTGCGTGTAGCCCATGCAGACCAGGTCCGCCGTTTCCTCTATCCGGTCGGCGAAGGCGGAGAGGAGGTCGGCCAGGCGCTGGCGGACCAGTGTCAATGCCTCCCGGAGCCGGAGCGCGTCGGCGTTATCCAGAATGTCCTGGCTGGTCGCCCCCAGGTGCAGGATCGGTCCGCCCACAGGGCACTGCTCGGCGAAGGTCCGGAGTTCGGCCATCAGGTCGTGGTGGATCTCGGCCTCAATCTGTTCGGCGCGGGCGATGTCTATATCGTCTTGATGGGCCTCCAGGTCGGCGACCTGCTGGGGGGAGATCAGGCCCAGGTCGGCCTGGGCGCGGGCCAGCGCGACCCAGACCCGGCGCAGGAGCCGCCGCCGGTGTGCCTCGCTCCAGATGCGGCGCATCTCCGCAGAGCCGTAGCGCCAGGTGAAGGGGGAGAGGTATGTTTCGTGGTCAAACATTGCGCTCTCTCCTTTCCTCACCCCTCTCCCCGGCCCCCTCCCCGCTCCCGACCGAAGGCCAGGAGAGGAGAGGGGATACCGCCGAAGGCGACGGGGTGGGGTGAGGGCCACCCCCCAGAAGAGGGAAGGGGTACCGCCGAAGGCGGCGAGGAGGCGAGGGCCCCCCAGGAGAGGAAAAGGGTACCGCCGAAGGCAGCAGGGGTGGAGTGAGGGCCACCCCCAGGAGAAGGAAGGGGTGCCGCCGAAGGCGGCAGGGGTGTGGTGAGAAACAAAGCCCCCGCGAGTGCCGGGCGCGCCTGGCAGTTTTTATCCCCCTCCCACTGGCGGGAAGAGGCCAATCTCGTCGCCGTCGGAAAGGGGGTGGTTCTCGTCCCGCGCGATGCCGTTGACAAAAGCGACCCGAACGACATCCGGGGGGAGGTTCAGGTGGTTGAGCAACTGGCCAACGGTGGCTCCCTCCGGGAGTTCCACTCTCATCCCCTCGCCAACACCCAGGTCGGGGTAAAATTTGCGCAGCGTCGCGTAGAGTTTGACCGTCACGACCATCTCATCTCCTCCACCGATAATCGTTCCTCAAGGCCTGCCGAAAGTCCTCCTGAATCTGGTCCTTTGTCCGAATTTCCCACTCGTCCCCCTGCCAGCGGTAAAGGAGGAGGCAATGAATCTGCTGGGCGTGGGGGGTACTGTTCCAGCGGTGAATCTCCGCATAGGCGGCCTGGACCCAGCCGATATTGCGGTTGATCCAGCCGTTGGGCCCGGTCCCGTCCGGGTTGACCGTCCAGTGGTTGGTCTCGGTGATGTAGACAGGGACGCGCCGCCACCTGGGGGGGATGGCTTCTATGAAGGACCGATAGGCCTGGAAGTCGTAGTAGTGCTCGTCCGGCGTGCCGGGGACGAGGGGCCAGTCGGTGAAGACGCGGCGGTGTGTGATGTATTCCACCACGGGGCCGTGGGTGTAGGTGTGCAGCGCGATGCCGTCCAGCGCCTCAATCCCGTCCAGCATCTCTTTGAAGTAGGTCAGCGGGCGGTAGCGAATGCCGCCCAGCCGGACCCAGGGAGTGGTGTTGTACGGGTCCACGGCCCCCGGCACGACACGGGCGTTGGGGAGGACAGCCTTGATGGCCCGGTAGGCCAGGTTGAAGGCGCGGGCGTAGAGTTGCGGCGTGATGTGTTCCCGCGGGTCGGCCACTCCACCAGGGTGCTCACGGACGTTGTTCTGTTCGTTCCCGATGATGAGGATCCAGGTGTAGTGAGACGGGGGGACCTCCGGGCGCTTGAGGTAGAGTTCGGCCCATCGCGCGCAGGTGGCCGCGAAGGCGCCGTAGTACTGGGATTCGGGGAGCGTCCCCGAGGGCTCGTAGCCGTAGTTGAGGCGGATGATGACGCCGAAGCCGCTGCGGGCCCAGTCCCAGAGTTTCTGCCGCAGCGCTTCGTTGGGCCGCAGGTTCTCCGGATGGCGGCCAATGGACTCGGTGAAGAGGACCCAGCCCCGCTTGCCGGAACCCTGGAAGAGGAAGCGGAAGTCCTCCGTCTCGTCGGCGCCAGCGCCGTGGATGCCGAAAATCCAGGCGCACTCGCCGAAGGGAAGGGGGGCATCCTCCACCGGGCGGCGGTTATCGGGAGGGACGTCGGCGGCCAGGTACCAGGCGGCGGCGTAGCCCTCGTGCAGACTGGGTGTGCGGACCCGAATCCACTCCCCCTCTTTGCCGACCTTGGCCAGGGCCTGCTGGGGGTCCTCCAGAATCTCCAGAACGGTGCCGTCCGGTACGCGCCAGGTAGTGGGGGTATTCGTTCCGGGCCCCTGGCGGATGTTCAGGAATCCGGGGGGGCTTTTGACACGGAGGTAGGTAACCGGCGGCGCAGCCTCCTGTACGGGCGCGCGGTCGGTGACGTACCAGGCGGCGATCCAGCCCTCCGGGCCCTGCGGTTCCAACTGGACGTTTAGCCACTGGCCGACTTTGCCCAACTTCTGCCGAGCCAGGAGAGGGTCCTCTATGACTTTCAGCCGCGCGCCGGGGTAGAGCCGCCCGATGAGGGTATCGGGTCGGGTGGCGGGCTGGCTGCGGAAGTTCACCTCCTGGGTCGTCCAGACGTGGGTCAGATGGCCCGGCGGGGCAGGGGGCGGCGCGGGGAGGTTCGGAGGCGCACCGGGGTCGGTCAGGGCGAAGGAGGCGGAGCCGTCGGGCCGCCGTTCGGGGAGCCAGCCCAGCGCGCCGTCTGGGGTGCGAATCTGGAGCCAGCGGCGGCCATCGCTGGCGCGGCGCCAGGCCACCCCTTCGGCGGTGCTCCGGTAAACCAGCGCGCGCGTCCGCTGGGCGGCGAAGTCCGGCCTCTCGTAGACGATGGCCCCTTCCAACGGAGCCATCCAGACCCCTGCGGGTACAGGCATCTCCACCGGCCCCTCCGCCGGGGCAAAGTCCCGAATCAGCGGGATCAGCGCGTCCGGGATGGCACGGGCGGTGTAGAAACTGACGAAGGTGGGTCCGTAGGCGGCCAGCCGGTCCAGCCAGAGCCGAAACTCCTCCGGGACCATCGGCACGCGGCCGTGTTCGTCGTGGTAGGGGCCCAGGATCGGATAAAGGGGCGGACGAAAGCCCCATTTGAGGCACCATTCCTCGTAATGGCTGTAGGTCCATTCGTCAATCACCCGGCGAGCCTGAACGTCCCAGGGGGTGGGGTCGCCCGGCGGGAAGAAGGAGCCGTAGGCCATCGGCATCAGACCCCCCTTGCAGATTTCCAGCATTTCCGCGTAGGGGAGGTCGGTGTGAGCGGAGATGTTGGGGTAGGAACACAGGAAGAGCGCCGCTGGGTTGACCTCCGGTCGCTTCAGGGCCCGGACCAGTCTGCGGGCCGCGTCAAATTTGCGACTGCAGGGGTCCTCCATATCAAAAACGAAGCCCTGGTAGCCATCGGCGAAGGCCCGCAGGACGACCTGGGCCTCCCGTTCCGGGTTGTCCAGAGTGAGCCAGGTCCAGGCAAAGGGGATCAGACCAGCCTCGGTGATCCGGCGGGCGGCGGGAGCGGAGTCCTCATAGTAGGCCTCCCCTTGTCCCACCTTGTAGAGGATGTGGGTTCCTCCGGTTTGCTGAGCCAGCCGGATGGCCCGGCCCAGTTCGTCGCCGGACCGCGCCCAGGCCCAGATGCCCTTGCCGCGCAGCGGTGGGGAACTGCTCATAGCGCCTCCTTCGTCCGGCTTCTTTACGGCGTTCCTGGCAGGTTGTACTGGGCGTAGTCCCCTTCAAACTCCGTGGGAATGGTGCGCAGGATCTCCACCCAGCGGAGGATACGATTGGCCCCCTGCAAAAGTTGCAGGAAGGGGCCCTGGGTCTTCAGTTTGCGGGAGGCGATGGCCTGCGTGGCCCCCAGTTTCCCCCGCAGGATGTCCACCCAGACGCCGTAGGGAGCCGAGAGGGTAAAGTCGGTGGGCCGTTTGCCGATCCAGACCTCGCCGATTTTTCCATCCAGATTGTCAAAGCCGATGACGATGGTCTCATTGACTCCCTTCGCGGGCTCCGCCTCCAGCACCAGGGTGTAGGAGGCGTTATGGCCCTTCGCCAGTTCCAGGTACTGCGGGTCGGCGTTGGACCGCCGCCGGACTTCCTCCAGATATTCCAGAGATGCGAGTTTCATGGTGGACCTCCCAGGTTATATGGTCAGAGCAAGGGGATTCAGGACCAAGGTGGCCTGCGGGACATCGCAGCCATTTTCGTCCGGATTTCCGTAAGGACGTCACGCAGGGCCTCTTCTGGTGTCTCTGCAATGCGGCTTTCTCTCACAACGTTGTCCTGGCCATCGTGAAAATGTTTTGGAAAGGTCGGGACATCTCGCCAGCGGATATGGGGTGCATTATCGTGTCTATAGAACAGGCCGTCTATATGCCTTCGCTCCCAGTGGAACGAGTAATCCCCGCGACCCGAAATCCACACGTCCACAAAACTCCCGTCAAAGATATACAGCCGTAATTTACGAATCCTGCCAGCAGGCGAAAGCAGAAGATCGGCCCGCTCCACGATGTCGCCATACTCGGTTTGTGCTATATTCCGTAGCCGGATCCACAGGTCGTCCAACGAATGATTCGGATTTCTCTGCATAATCGGCCTCCCAGGTAGCACCGCATGATAGCGTGGAGGGCTCGTAGTAAGGCCCGGAACGCAGTACCACACGCCGCCACGCGGCGAGGGCCACGGCCCGAGGGGCCTCGCCCCGTGGGGCTCGCCCGAGGCGCCGCTCGCGGCGTGGCCGCAGGCGCTCGCACCAGGGTGGAGTGCCGTTCTACGCCGGGAAAAGGCCCTTTGCGGCGATAAAGAGCCACTCCGCTGCGCCTCGGCGCGAGCGCCTTCAGCGCGTGGCGCTTCGTGGCTCACTACGAACGACTCCACGATTTTCTGCAGTGCTATCATGTATATATACGCCTATACGCGCCCACGTTTTGCGAAGGCCGATCTGCTATCCGGCAGCCTGGGGAGAACAAATTCCCCGGAAGGCGTCTCCTCACGCTGATTGCATCCATCGGATAAAGAAGTGCAGATTGTCTTATGCTGCGTGCGCTGCTTGTCGCTGGGTGACCTGTGGATAAGCGGGATGTTCAAGGAAATACATGGGGTTCCTGTGGCTGAAGTTCCCAGAGTTGTTCTTCCAGCAGGCTCAAATCGTCCTCTATATTGGTCAGTTCAATGTAATCTTCCCAGGTAGGGTGTTCTGGCAATACTCCCCGTTCAATGCAGCACCGGAGTTCCTCGGCGGAACGGACGTTGTAGCGGGAGAGGATCTCAAACCGTTCAGCCATCAGCATACGCCTTCGGGTTTGCAGGTAAGAGATCAGCCCTTCTCTGACCAGTGTATCTTCCGGAATGCCCAGCCTCTCTGAGACGATGCGCAGGATCGCTGCGGCTTCCATAAGACGCCTCCTCGTTCTGCACTAAAGGGGCAGGACGGCAAAAGGCAAAAGACACGAAAGGGGTCGTGGGCGACTGGATTCCGGAGAAACCGGGTTACGATTCCATCCGCACCAGCACTTTGACCGCTCCGGAGCCGGGGGCGCTCAGGCGGTGGAACCACTCTACGACCTCATCGCCCAACGGAATCTCGTGGCTAACCAGCGCCTCCACGTCCACCCGGCCCTGGGCGATGAGGTCTATCGCTGCCGGGAATTCCGCCCATCCCGCCAGGCTCCCCTCAATGGAGAGTTCCCCCATGACCACGCTGAAGAAGTCGGCCTCCACCGGCTGGATGGGGAGCCCCAGCAGGAAAATCTGCCCGCCCTTGCGGACCAGGGAGATGGCCTCGGCGAAGGGATCGGGCGCGCCCGTACAGATGAAAATGACGTCTGGCCCCAGGCCGTCGGTCAGTTCAGAGAGGGAGACGCTGAGGTTATCCTCCCGGGGGTTCAGAACCACGGTGGCTCCCAGGCGGGCTGCCAGCGCGGCACGGGCAGGGTCCACTTCGGTGACGATAACGGAGCGCGCGCCGGCCAGCCGCACACACTGAAGGGTCAGCAAGCCGATGGGGCCAGCCCCCATCACCACCGCCCGGTCCCCCGGTTTGAGGCGGGAGCGGCGGACGCCGTGGAGGGCCACCGTCAGTGGCTCCACCAGTGCGCCCTGGCGCAGGTTCACTTCATCCGGCAGTCGGTGTAATCCGACTGCCGGGGCCTTCACATACTCTGCCATCCCGCCGTTGTGGGTGACGCCAATCATATAGATGTTTTCGCAGGCCGTCAGGTTCCCGGTTCGGCAGGCCCGGCATTGCCCACAGGGGATCAAGTCTCCCACGACGACCCGGTCGCCGACCCGCCAGCCGGTCACCCCGGGCCCGATCTCCACAACCGTTCCGGAGAACTCGTGGCCGAGAATCAGGCCGGGCTCGTACATTCCGGTCTGGAAGGCCTCCAGGTCCGTGCCGCAGATGCCGCAGTAGGCGACCCGGATCAACACCTCCCCCGGCTCCAGTTCCGGCATCGGGACGTCGGTCACTTCTATCTGCCCGATGCCCCGGAAGACAGCGGCTTTCATAGTCCCCTCCGTTTTCGGAATCAGGTATAAGATAGCATAGAACGGCAAAACGGGCAACAGTTTCCCACCCGGCTGCCTTGCAGTTGGTAAATTATTCCGAAAACGGCTGGTCTCCCCCTCACCATCCGGCAAAAGATGTAAAAGAATAAATTTTGTTACGGAGACTGTGCCGCCGCAACAAAATTTATCTGATTTTTGGAGTGGCAGGAGCGTTCTGTGCCCGATCTACAACACAGGAGCGCCTAAAGATCCGGATTCCCTCTAAAAGGAGACAAAGAACGTGCCCGGCGCCTGCGGAAGTTCCGGGCACGTTCTCTGCAGTTATCTGTACCACTTTCCATACCACCGGACGAGGAACTGGCGGGCCTCCCTGGAGGGCTGGATACGGCCAGAGCTCAGGCCCTCGTTGATCCCGACCGCCGATGAGAAAATCAGGAAGCCGTTGAAGAACGCCAGAATCCACTTGATCCAATGGGTCTCCGGAGTCAGAAGGGCGACCAGATAGGCCAGAAACATCGCCATAGCGAAAGAGACCCACTTCCGGTATCGGTCAAAACCGGAGCCCACGAGGTATCCGATGCCGTTGGGCACTATGAACGATGCAGCGGCGGCACCCTGGAGGCTCAACAGGCTCTCTACGGTGAAGAGGGCATTCAGGGTCTGCGGGTTCATCGTTGCCTCCTTTTGTGGTGGGTTTAGATCAGAGTCGGGGGGGGGGGGGGGGGGGGGGGGGGCGCCCCCCCCCCCCCCCGGGGAGAGGGGAAATGGGGGGTGGTTAT
>JANXAH010000112.1 GCA_025062415.1 Anaerolineae bacterium
ATCCCGACGGCGACACCGACCGAGGGCGTGGGCATCGTGGAGGCCCCGCGCGGCACCCTGACCCACCACTATATCACCGACGAGCGGGGCCTGGTGGTCAAGTGCAACCTCATCGTCGGCACCACCAACAACTACGCGCCCATCGCCATGTCGGTCCGACAGGCGGCGAAGGGGTTGATTCGCAAAGGGCAGGTCATCACCGAGGGGCTGCTCAACCGGATTGAGATGGCCTTCCGCGCCTACGACCCATGCTTCGGCTGCGCCACCCACGCGCTGCCGGGTCAGATGCCGCTGGAAGTCCGCATTTACGACGCCGAAGGGAATCTGAGGGACGTCATCTCCCGATAAAAGCAGGCAGAGCCCCCGATGGTGCTAACATTTTGGCGTGCAGGAGGCCTGCGGCCGCCGTTGGCGCCGACTGAAGTCAGCCTCTCTGGGCCTCCGGCCGAAGGGCGGCCTTCGCCGACCTGCGGCGTCTGTGAAGATGGACGTCAGGCCAAAGGCCCAGGGGAGACCGATTTCCAATCGGCACTCACCCTCTCAGCCGGATCTCCCGCAGGATGGCCGTGACGAAGTCAAACAACTGGAAGAACAGCACGTACAGGATATAGCCGGTCAGAAGCATCACAGCCATCGTGAACAGAGTCGTCAGAATGTTACGGACGGTCTCGCCAAAGGAGTAGTTGTGAATCTCCTTGACCATAATGAAGAGCATCAGGCCGGTCCAGGCCCACATCACGTTGGTGGAGAAGGTGTAAAGGAAAACCTCGTTGCTGCTGAGGACGTTGGAAAGGAGCGCGATGGGCAGGGCAAAGAGCGCGTAGGGGAAGAGGGCGTAGGCGGTCCCGATGACCACGTCCCGGACCCGACCCTCACCGTCGCTGATGGTGGAGACCAGATAGTTGGCCGCGTTCCAGAGCACCAGGAACAGGACGGCGTAGACCAGTTCGTTCACGGCGCGAATCTCGCCCGGATTGGCGTAGGGGTTGAAGATGAAGCCGGTCACATAGGGCGTCAGTACCCGAACGGCCACCACCCACAGGTAGAGCAAGAGGGCGAATCCCAGACTCCCGCGCTCTTTGATTTTGATGTAGTAGAAACTGTCGGCGGGTTGTTTGATGAAGCGGAACATGAAGAGAAAATCGTCCACCAGTTTCCGGGCCCGCAGCCAGGCCAGCCCGCGCCGCAGCGGGCCAAACCAACCGTAGCGTCGGTCCAGCCGCCGCAGGGTGCTCTGAGCGACCACAAGGCCCACCAGCGCCAGGAGGCCATCGGCCAGGTACCGCTGCAAGAGGACGTTGCGCAGTTCCCAGAAGGCCTGGGAGTAGCCCTGGCGGTCCTCAGCATAGCGATAGTAGACCAGGGCGCGGGCGTAGTCGCCCTCTTTAAAGTACGCGTCGGCGATGGCCTGGTAGGCCATAATGAACGAGCCGTTGTAGCGCAGGACCTGCTCAAAGTAGGGCCGGGCCTGGGTGTAGAAGCCCTCCACGTACAACCGCACGCCGCTGTGGACCAGGCGGGCGAAGTTCGTCGCCTGGTAGACCACGATGGCATTTTTCTCCCGGTCCAGCACGTAAATCCGGTCTTCGTGGCGGGCGATGGCGGTGGGGTCCCGAAGCGTTCCCAGCCGCTGGTCGCCCTGGTCTTTGGCGCCGAAGACGAAAAGGAGCGTGCCCCTCAGGTCGTACTCGTAGATGCGTCCCTCACCGTCCACCGCCGTAACCAGCCCGTGGGGGCTCACGTGAACGTCCCGGAAGGTCGTGGAGCCGTAGATTTCGGGGAAGATATTGCGCCCGGCGACGGTGAAACGGCGGATGCTCTGACGGGGATTGGTCCCCGCCGTGACAGTGAAAATCATCCCTTCGGCGTCTATCGCCACGTTGGAGGGAGAGGCGGCCTCGCTCTTGATGAACTGCGCCAGTTGCTCCCGCGTCAGGAAAAGGCGCTGCAGGATCATCTTGAGGGACATGGTGGCCGGGTTGGCGCCGAAGTAGCCGACAAAGCGGCCGTCGGTGGTGAGCACCACCAGGCCGTTGGTGGAGCCTTCGCTGACGACGTAGAGGTTCCGGCGCGCGTCCACGACGATTTTGCGCGGCAGAAACTGGTTTTTGCGACCAAAGAGCGGCTCCCTGGGGCGGCCAAACTGGCCCAGGAGGTTCCCTTCCCGATCCAGAATGACGACGGTGTTGCTCTTGGCGTCGGCAATGTAGAGGGTGCCCGCGCTGTCCACGAAAATCCCCGTCGGGCCCGCCAGCAGGTCCTCTCCGTAGACGGCGGTGACTTCCAGGTTCCGGTTCAGGCGCAGGATGCGGCGGTTGCCCGTGTCGGCGATGTAGAGGTCGCCGTCGGGGGTAATGAAGAGGTCCTCCGCGCCGGAGACCGGCAGTTCCACCTCGGTCAGGGGCAGGTAGGCGTCCTGGGTCAGGTAGAGCCGCCCGCCCGGTCCCAGGGCCCAGGTGGTGTAGGGGGCCAGCGCCTGCGCCGGGGCTCCCAAAGTCAGACAGAATAGAAAACCACAAAGGACAAGAAGGAAGCACGAAGGGTGCAGAGGGATATTAAAGAACTTTGTGTCCTTCGTCTTTCGGTCCTTTGTGTCCCTTGTGGCTTGATCCTTCGTGGTTTTCATCCCTTCAACCCTGAATGGGACATGGTGCTCATCACCTGGCTCTGCAGGATCAGGAAGATGATGAGGTTGGGCAGGAACATAATCAGTGCGGCCGCCGCAGCCATTCCCTGTCCGGCGACGACGTTGGCGCCCGATGTGGTGGCTGCCAGCGTGCTCAGGTAGAAGGCGAAAGTCTTCAGACTCTCCACGTTGATGTACATCGCCGACGTGTCCGCGTTGTTCCAGGTGGCCTGGAAGGTCAGGATGGCGATGGTGGCGATGGCGGGCCGGATCATCGGCAGGACGATGCGCCAGTAAATCTGCAGGTCCGAGGCGCCGTCCATCTGGGCCGCCTCAATCACCTCGTTCGGGACGGTGTCTATGAACTGCTTGAGCAGGAAGACGCCCACCGGCATCGCCAGCGCAGGGAGGATGTGGACCCAGAAGGAGTCTATCAGGCCCAGCCGGGCGATGATCAGGAAGCGGGGGATGGTAACGGCGATGGGGACGAACATCAGCGCCACCGTGTTGACGGCGAACAGCGTCTGCTTGAGCCCGAAGCGCTTTTTGGAGAGCGCGTAGGCGGCCAGGCTGGAGACAAAAATGGAAGCGGCCACGGAGATAACCGTCACCGCAATGCTGTTGAAGAGATAGCGGGTGATGGGGACGTCCGATACGGACATCAGAGTGAAGAGGTCGCGGAAGTTCTTCAGGGTCGGGTTGACCACAAAAAAGCGCGGCGGGTAGACGAAGAGTTCCTCGGGGGGCTTGAAGGCGGTGGAGAAGATGAAGATGATGGGCAAAAGCATAAAGGCCACCACCGGCGTCAGGATGAGGTAGAAGGGGATCTGACTGGGATGGAAGCCAGCGGGGTTGATGCCGCTGCTGCGCAGGCCGTAGAACCGGCGGAACCAACTCCGCTTCGCCGGGGCCACCTGGAGCGGAGGGCGGGATGAGGGGATAAACGGTCTGGGCCGACTGGGGCGCCACTCCGCCTCCCTTCGGGAAGGACGGCGAACGATTTCGCTTCCGGCGCGTTCTTCAGGGAATGCCATAGTCCTATCCCTCCTCGCTGCGGAAGAGGCGGTTCGCCACGCGGGTGAAGAAGAGCACCATCAGGAGCAGGACAACGGAGACGGCGGCGGCGTAGCCCATCTCGTAGCGCAGAAAGCCGTAGTCCTCAATGTGGTTGACGATGAGTTGTCCGGCGTAGCGGGGGGTGGGGTTGGACCCCGAAAGGGCGACGCCGATGGCTCCGGCCTGGAAGGTGCCCACGATGGACATCACGGCTCCGAAGAGCATCTGCGGTTTCATAGAAGGGATGGTGATGTAGAAAATCTCCTGCCAGCGACTGCTCATCCCATCTATCGCGGCCGCCTCGTAGAGTTCCGGGTTGATGTCCAGAATCCCGGCCAGCATAGCCAGAAAACCCACGCCCATACTGCTCCAGAGGGTCACCACAATCATAATGGGCATCAGGTACTGGGGCGATTGCAGCCACTGGATAGGCTCCTGGATGAGGCCCAGGCTGAGCAGCAGACTGTTCAGATAGCCATTCTGATCGCCGCTGAAGAGCGTCTGCCAGACGACGGCCATCGTCACCGCAGAGGTCATGGAGGGGGAATACAGGATCAGGGCCAGGACGGTCCGGGGCAGGCGCGGCAGTTGGGCCAGCATCCAGGCCAGCAGAAAGGCCAGCGCATATCCGCCCGGCCCTACAATCACCGCGAACTCAATGGTGTTGGGCAGGACGTACTTCATAAAGACGTCGTCCTGCGTCAGCAGAGTGATGTAGTTGCGCAGGCCAATGAACCGGGGGAACTGAATGGTGTCAAAATAGGTAAAGGAAAGCAGGGCCGCCATCGCGACCGGGACGACAATAAAGACCAGGAAGAGAAGGGCATAAGGTGTGATGAAGGCGTACGCGTTGCCCTCCCGGACCAGCCAGGTGCGAAATCGGCTCAGCGCGCTCATTTCCTCTCCGCCTCCTCCATCCACCGACGGACCGTCTCTATTGTAGGAACTTTGATCTCACGGATCGGCACGCCATTGCGGGTATAGCCCAGTTCCTCCATTTTGCGGGCCATCTCGCGGTTGATGGTCAGGACGGCGCTGTCAATCGCCACGCGCGGGTTCACGCCGTCAAAGACGATCCGGTTCCAGGCGTTGCTCAATTCCCGCTCCTGCATGTACGTGCCCGGCAACCGGACGGGCTGCCGCAGCCACTCCCACTGCTTCAGGATGACCTCTTTGTGCTCTTCCGGAATGGGCAGGGCGCGAAAAGCCTCCAGATTGGCGCTGTACCAGAGATATTCCGGCCCGTAATTCATCAGCAGTTGACGGCTGAAATCCACCTGAGTCTCAGTGGACATCCACCATTTCAGGAACTCCCAGGCTTCCTGCGGCTTATCCGTATCGGCCAGCAGAATGCAGGCCTGGGCGGAGCCGGTGGCGTAGCGGTACTGCCGCCCGTCGGGCAGAACGGTGGCCGGGTAGAGGGCGATATCCCAGAGGCCCTCTATCTCCGGAGCGGCGATCCGCAACTTGATGTAGGTCTCCGCATTGGAGACTCCTACCGGCAGATCGCCGTTGCGGAAACTGTCGTAGAAACTGACGACTGTGAGCGGCATCCCATAGACGGTGAACTGTTCGGCCATAAACCGGATGGCCTGAATGGATTCCTCGCTGTCCAGCCCGGTGCGAAGGCCGTCCGGCGTGTAGAGTTCGCCGCCGAAATTCCAGATATAGGGCGCTGTGACCAGGTACCCTTTCAGCCCGCTCCCGGTGGAAAGCGGGGTGTAGTAGTTCATCCCGTAGCGCTGCAGTTCCGGCAGGATGGCGATCACCTCGTCCCAGGTCTGGGGGACGGGGATTCCCAGTTGCTCCAGAATGTCCCGGCGGTAGAACGTCACCCAGAAGTCCTGCGTCTCCGGGATGGCGTAGACCGAGTCGTTGATAATGTATTCCAGGAGCGCACCGGGCGAGTAGATGCGGATGAACTCGTCAAAGTCCTCAAAGGAGCGCAGGTCGTAGAGGGCACCCCGCAGGGCCAGTTCAAAGGGGATGTTGGTGCTGACGCCCAGGGCCACGTCCGGCGCCAGGCCCGCCGCAATGGCCAGGGCCAGTTTGGACTCGGTGGGCATCAGGGAGAACTTGACCCGAATCCCGGTGCGCGGGGTGAAGGTCTGGTCAGCCAACTGCTGCATTAAGTCCACGTACTGGCGCGGGCGGTTGACCCAGACCTCTATCTCATCCCTGGCGGCTCCGATGGATAGATAGGGGGGTTGGCGGAAGGAGTGGACGAACCGCTTGAGGTTCTCGCTGAAGGCCTTTCCCACCGGAATCCGGGGTTGGGGCGGCAACACATCTGGCGAGTGGACGTAGAGTTTATCCAGCGCGAGGGGCTGCTGCTGCAGGGCCGAGAGGACGCTTCCCAGCAACTGGGCCGCCGACTGGGGCCCTTCCGACAGGCGGTTCATCCGCACCGGAATTTTATTCGGGTCCGCCTGCAGCAGGCGGATGTTCTCCAGCGCCATCTGATAGTTCAGAATTTCCTGGGAGTTCATCCCGTTGTTGACCGCCTGCAGGGCGGCCTTGTCGGCAGCCAGTTTTTCCGCAATCGTCGCCAGTCGCTCTTCAATATCCGGAATGTACTCGGCGATCTCCCATTCCCGGTAGCGGTCCACCTGGTTGCCCGTCAGCCGCTTGACCTCCAGCGCCAGGTCGTTGATAGTGCGGATGGACTGACGAATATTGGCGATGGCGGCGTCGTAGGGGGAAGTGGTGGCCTCCAGGCCGATGACGTTCCTCCCGGCGCGGAGGTAGACCCGGTAGGGCAGGGTGACGTTTTGCCAGTCGGCGGAATAGCGGAAGGGGACGGCGTGGAACTCGTCAAAGGGGACGACGCCGTTGACTGTGATGCGCCGGAAGACGGTGAAGTTGGGGCGGGTGTCCTGCAGGACGCGCAGGGTCAGCAGGTACATCCCGTCCTGGGGCACCTCCACTTCGTAGTACAGCGCGCTCCCGCTCTGCTTCCACGAGTCTCCGCCGATGGTGTTTAGGAGCAACCGGTACGTGTCGTAGGGGGTCACGTCCAGGCTGCGGTTGTAGAGGGGGCGGATGGAGGGATCGTTTTTGAAGGACGGCCGTTCCGCCTCCACCTCAATCAGGACGCCTGAAGTGTCCGGGGAAGTCCGGGCCAGGTACTGGCTGTAGGGGGGCTCCGGGGAAAAGGCCCGCAGGTAGACGCTTCCCAAAAGGAGCGTCTCGCGGGTGAGCACGAATTCAAAATCGTGTTCACCGCGCGTCAGGTGGATCGTCAGGGGGTACTTCTGGCTGAAGTTCACGTCCCGCAGGAAGACCTCCGTCCAGCGGGCCAGGCGCACGGGAGGAGCGGGAATCTGGTGGCCGTAGCGGTTGAGGGGGAACTCGTCGGTCGCGCTGCGGTAGTAGAGGGGAAAACGGATGCGGCGGGCGTCCTCCACCGGAAGCGCGCCGTCCACGAAGAGTTGGCCCTCCGGCGGGGTAAAGAGGACCTCCTCCGGCGCCGCGGCGTCAAAGGAGACGGTGTAGTCGCCCTCGGCCTCTACCCGAACGCGGAACCGGACCCGGTCGCCCTTCTCCAGCCGGACGCAGGGTTTCCCGTACTGCAGCGCGAGAGGGTCATTGGCGAGGGGCAGGCCGAACGCGTCGGCGCGGACCTCCAGGGTTGGGCCTCCCGGCCCGGCGGGCAGAGCGGCGGGGGGTGGAGAAGAGGGCCCCGGGGAGGGTCCGGGCCCGGTCATCGGGCCGGCGAGGCCAACTATAATCAGAAAGGGCAGGAGAAACCGGACCGCGTGGCTCTTCACAGCACTCAGCCCTTTTGACCCCCCTTCTCCCCCGTTACGGGGGAGAAGGGGGGAAGGGGGGATGAGGGGGTACCCTACGGCTTCAGTTCGGCCCGTGCCTCATCCAGCAGCCGGTTGGCGAACTCCTCCAGCCGGGCGGCGTAGTCCTCGTACTTGTACTTGCCCTCGCAGGCGAAGTTGAACATGTACCACATGTTCACGTCTTTATCTTCGCCGATGTCAATCCCGGGCTTGCCCTCCCAGCGGGCGGCCACGTAACCGGGCACGATCTTCGCCAGCGACTCCAGCAGGCTCTTATCCAGGTTCTCAAAGGCCGCGCGCAGACCCGGCTTCTCGCCGACGAAGGAGAGGTAGAGGTCAATGGTGTCCTTATCCACGTAGACCGGCATGCGGGTGGGCACCTGGTTGGCCGCTTTGGCGATCTCGGCCTCGGCGAGATACCCCTCGCGGGAGTAGGTCATCCACTTGGCGAACTTGAAGGCCTCCTCCAGGTTGGCCGTGGTCTTGGAGACGACGATAAAGTCGCCCACCAGCGCCTGGTTGCCGCCGGGGACGCCCAGGAAGTCCCAGTTGAAGGTCGCCTGCTGAGCGAAGGCCGGCACCATCCAGCCGCCATCCCAGCGGACGCCGCTTTCCTGGTTCAGGAACAGTTCCCACGGGCCCTGGGACTTGAAGTTGGGCTTCTGCTCGTCGGTCAGGCCCTGCCAGGTGTGTGGCTTCATCTCGCAGGCCTTTGCGACAGCCGCTTTGAAGGCGTCGGAGTTGTAGTTCATGTGCCGCCCGTCAAAACTGAACCACCCCAGTTTCGGATCCTGCGTGCTGGGATACCAGCCCAGGATGAACTCTATCTCGTCCATCCCCAGGCGGCCCTTCCGGACGTCCGTCAGCGCAGTGACGTTGGCGAAGAAATCGTTCACCGGGACGCCGTAGGTGGGCGCGTCCAGGTTGTTGGCCTCAAAGAGGTCTATGTTGACGAAGTAGCCCATCACGAACTGCGCTGCCGGAAGGCCCAGTACCTTGCCGTCGTAGGTGACGGCGTTCCGCAGGACCTCGGGCACCTGCTGCCAGTCCGGGTCGTTGCTGACGAAGGGAGTCAGGTCGGCCAGCCACCCGTTCTTGACGTAGAGGGGGGTCTTATCGGCCATGAAGACGTCCGGCAACTGACCCTTCGCCGCCAGCGCCGTCAGTTTGTCGTCCCATGTCCCCTCACCCGCCATGTCCACGATCTCAATCTTGACGTGCGGGTTCAGTTCCATGTACTTCTTGACCAACTGGCGCTGGACGTTGTTCTCCTCCTCAGTGCCCAGGTTCCAGTTCGCGTAGCGGAGCGTCACGGGCGCCTTGGTGGGGACGGGAGTGGGAGCGGGCGTCGGCGCCTCCGTCGGCTTCGGGGGCGCGGTGGGTGGCTGAGTGGGGGTGGGAGTGGGCCTGGGCGCGCATCCAACCAGGACGATCACCAGCACAGCGGTGACCGCCAGAAAACGGGATAGTTTGAGCGCGTTCATCTTTCTCCTCCTGGCTTGATGAAATTTGTGGAAATTGGACTGGCAGGTCTATAGGGGAAGGGGTTCGGACTTTTCTGCAGGTCACCTCCTTTCCGGCTCTGCGGCTTTTTCTTTCTTTTTTTAACCGCATCCCATCAGAACTTCCACTTTGTGAACTCCTCCGTCCTGCAGAGCAGGGATCAGCGGCCTTTCCAGCAGTTTCCCATCCAGCCAAACGACGCGCACGCCCCGATTGACGTGGTCGGGATTGCGGACCTCAATTTCATACACCGCGTTGCGGAATTTCCGCCGGACTCTGAAGCCATCCCAGTGGGATGGGATGGCGGGGTCAATCAGTAGGCCGTCCTCCTGCGGACGGATGCCCAGAATCCAGTGGGTCGCCACCCGATGCAGCCACTGGGCCGAGCCGGTGTACCAGGTCCAGCCGCCGCGCCCGTAGTACTCCGAGGCCGGCCCGTCCACATTTCCAGGGGTGACGTACGGCTCGGCTTTATAGACGTCAATATCGCGGCTGCGGTTGGGCGGGCAGATGCGCCGGTAGACTTCATAGGCCCGTTCGGGCTCGCCGATCAGGACGTAGGCCCACACGGCCCAGGTGGCCGCGTGGGTGTAGACACCGCCGTTCTCCCGCAGACCCGGCGCGTAGCGGGTCACGTAGCCGATGTCGGAGCGGGGGCGGGTGAAGGCCGGGTAGTTGAGCAGGGGGCCGTAGTCCTTGAGAAGGTGCTTTGTGACCGACTCCATCGCGATCCGGGCCTTCTCTTCCTCCGCCGCGCCGCTGATAACAGCCCAGATGTTGGGCATCAGGAAGATTTTGCCCTCGTCGTTCTCTTTGGAGCCCACGGGAAGGCCATCGTCAGTAGTGGCCTGCAGATACCACTCGCCATCCCAGCCATACCGGTTCAGCGCTTCCTTAAGGCTCTCGCGCACGTCCTCGCACTTGCGGGCAAAGCGTTCGTCTCCGCGCCGCCGCGCCAGCGGGATGAAGTTGCCCAGGATGTAGTAGAGGAACTCCGCCACCCAGAAACTCTCGCCCTTGAGCAAGGTGCCCACCGCGTTCAGCCCATCGTTCCAGTCGTGGTCGCCCATCAGGGGAATTCCGCGCGGGGAAAAGCGGGAAAACGCGCGCTCAATGGCTCGCTTGCAATGGTCGTAGAGGGGTTCCGCCGGGCCGTTCAGGTACGGGACGGGCTCGTCCAGGATGCTGTAGTCGGCGGTCTCTTTCAGGTAGGAATCCAGGACGAAGGGGAGCCAGAGCAGGTCGTCGGAGCAGTTGGTGCGCGGGCCGCCGCCGCGGATGGAGAACCACCAGTGGAGCACGTCGCCCTCCATGAACTGCTGGGCAGCGTGGAGGAGCAACTGCTTCCGGGCGTACTCCGGCTCGCTCACCAGGAAAATCTGACTATCCTGGAGTTGGTCGCGGAAGCCGTAGCCCGCGGAGACCTGATAGCAGGCCGACTTGCCCCACAGCCGGCAGGAGATGGCCTGGTACTTGAGCCAGTAGTTGGTCATAAAGTTCAGCGCCGGGTCGGGCGTCTCCACGTGTTCCGGCTCCACGAAGCGGGCCCAGAGGGCGTGCACCTCCTCCAGGGCCCGGACGCTCCCTTCGGGGGAGGTGTAGCGGGCGATCAGGTCGTAGGGATCTTCCCGGCCGTTCTCGGCGGCCCCCAGGGTGAAGACGACCGTCTTGCTCTCCCCCGGCTCCAGGTGGACCTCCACCTGCAGCGCGGCGATCGCGTCGCCGAACCGCCCGCTTCGCCCGGCCAACCGCTCCCGACGCATCGCCTGGGGGTGCTCCTCGCACTCGTAGAGGCCGATGAAGGACTCCTTATCGCAATCAAAGGACTTCAGCGGTGCGCTGACGGCCATAAAGGCCGTGTAGGGCCAGTCCATGTTGTTGTGCCGTCCCTTCTCGTCCGGGAAGCCCCAGAGGTACTTGCGGGCGAAGACGGCACTCCGGGCCGGTTCGGCCCAGGTCTCAATGAACAGTTTATGGAACTCCCGGTGTTCGTCAGGGGCGAAGCCCAGGAGCCATTCCGCGTAGGAGGTTACGTCCAGGGAGCGGGGGATAGTCCCAACGTTGGTCAGCCGCAGTTCCCAGACCTCCACCGGGTCCTGCGTGGCGACGAAGACGGTCAGTTCGCTGCGGATGTCGTTGATGGTCTGCAGGAATCGGGAGTATCCCAGGCCGTGGACCACCTGGTATTCGTCCCAGGGATGCATGACGGGCTTGTAGGTGGCGGACCAGTAACGGCCGGTCTGGAGGTCGCGGATGTAGAAGTACTTGCCCCAGTTATCCTTGACCAGGTCCTGGAAGGCGCGCGTGATGCGGTTCTGGCCGGCGTTGCCCCGCCAACTGTAGCCGGAGCCGGTCTGGGAGACCAGGAGGCTGTAGTCGCCGTTGCTGATGATGTTGCACCAGGGGCGCGGGGTCAGAGGAGTGGTGATAACATACTCCCGTCCGTCGCTGGAGAAGTAGCCATAGGGATTGAGGAATTCAGAATACATGTCGCCCCCGTTCTGCTGGGCCCGCGAAGTAAAACGTTTTACTTATTGTACCGCAACAGAGGAAATTTGTCAAGAGGTACGAAGCGCGCTCGGTCGTGGCCGAGGGTGATGATGAACTGGGGGAGGCCTTTGGAAGAATTCGGACGTCAGCGCGGGGGAAAGGTCGCAAGGGTCAGTAATGTTGTCGGTGTGCAATGAAGTGGTGGATCACAGAGCGGTATCGGCCAATACGAGGATACAGGCGAACGGAGTCGTGATGACAATCAGCGATTGGCGCGAATGGGAATAGACTGGGAGGGAAGCCCCCAGTGGGCCGTTGGGCTCAGAGGGGGAAGAAGAACCGGGGAGAGTATCGGGCTCCTGCGTTTCTTCCGGCGGCAGATGCCCGAGCAACTCGGCCGGGGTACTTTCCTTCCCAGGGGAGAATAGCGCCCCCGGCGCGACTCGAACGCGCAGCCAACGGATCCGAAGTCCGTTGCTCTATCCAGTTGAGCTACGGGGGCTTTGAGAGAAATCAGGGGCGTACACCGGGTACGCCCCTGATTGGGGTGGATGGTGGGACTCGAACCCACATTCTCCTGGGCCACAACCAGGTGCCTTAACCCTTAGGCCACACCCACCGTTACCTCACGCTCTTATTGTACCACAATTTCACTACTTGGCAACTGGGTTTGACAAAAGCGGCAACCTCTGGTAGAATACACCCCGCTTGAGGCCCGTTCGTCTAGTGGACCAGGACGCTGGCCTCTCAAGCCGGAAACAGGGGTTCGAATCCCCTACGGGCCACAGAACCTGCCCTGATTGAGGGCATCGCGGGGAGCGCGAGGGGATCAGCGGAGGTTTGAATCCTCTATAGGCCACAAAACCTGCCCTGATGGGCAGGTTTTTTTGATTCTTTCGGCGACGGAATCGGCGGTAGAACGATGTCTTCTCTCAATGCCCATTCCTCTTTAGCGAATCGGGAAAAAGGAGCAGTTGCTCTCAGTTCCGTCCTGGCGGCTGTCTTTCTGACCTTCTTCAAACTGATCGTTGGACTGGTGACCAACAGCCTCGGGATTCTCTCCGAGGCGGCCCACTCCGGTCTGGACCTGGTCGCTGCGCTGCTGACCTTCCTGGCCGTCCGACTGGCAGGGCGCCCCGCTGACCGAGATCACCCCTTTGGCCATGGCAAAATAGAGAACCTCTCCGCACTGGTGGAGACATTCCTACTTTTGCTCACCTGTGTCTGGATCATCTACGAGGCTATCCAGCGGTTGTTCTTCCGGACAGTGGAGGTGGAGGCTACAGTCTGGTCGTTTGTGGTGATGGGGTTGGCCATTGTGGTGGACGTCTCTCGGTCCCGGGCCCTTTACCGGGTGGCTCGTAAGTACAACAGCCAGGCATTAGAGGCGGACGCGCTTCATTTCTCCACCGATGTCTGGAGCAGTTCCGTCGTCATCGGGGGGCTGATCCTCGTGCGGCTGGCGGACGTCTTCCCGCAATACCGGGATTGGCTTCTCCGTGCCGACGCGGTGGCTGCGCTGGTGGTGGCTGGAATCGTTATCTGGGTCAGCCTGCAACTGGGCCGCCGGACGCTGGATGCCCTCCTGGACCGTGCACCGGAGGGGTTGGAGGAACGGGTTCGCGCGGCCATCCAGAGTGTGCCGCATGTTCAGGGGTGCGGCCCAGTCCGCCTGCGGACCGCCGGGCCGGTCACCTTCGTGGAGGCGACGGTGCGTGTGGCCCCCGACATTCCCGCTGGGATGGCCCACGAGGTGGCCACCCGGGTAGAGGAGGCTGTCGCCACTCTCTGCTCCGATTGCGATGTGACGGTCCACGTAGAGCCCGCAGCGCCAGACGATGTAGCGGGGCAGGTCCGGGCTGTCGCTGCGAATGCCGGTCTCCATGTCCACGATGTCCACATCCACCATTTGGAGGATGGTTACCACATTCATCTGGACCTGGAGATATCCGGCGAGCGGACACTGGAGGAGGCCCACCAGGAGGCCTCAGCCTTTGAGAAGGCCCTGCGAGAGCGCGTGCCCGGTCTGGCTGCCGTGGAGACCCACATTGAGGTAACCCCGGTGGTAAGCGAAGGCCAGGGAGAGGATGTCACCGATTCCTATCAGGACCTGCTGAGCCGGGTCCGGGAGATCGCGGAGGGCCGGGAGGGCGTGATAGAATGCCATGATCTGCGCCTGCGCCGGGTGGGAGACGCGCTGTATCTCTCGCTGCACTGCGTCTGTCCCGCCAATATGCCGATGGAGGAGGCACACCGCTGTGCGGCGCAGGTGGAAGGCCTAATCCGCCGGGAGTTCCCCTTCCTGGCTCACGTGCTGGTACACACGGAGCCGGGATAACCCCCGTTCCACCTGAAGTGAGAACGTGCCAGGTACTTGAAGAAGTACCTGGCACGTTCCCGTATCCACGCAAATCTCCAGAGAGCCCGATATTGTTTTGCGGCGGCGAGGAAACCGCCGCTGTATCCGACTTCCGGCCTACATCATCCGCAGTTCTTTCTTCAGCGCGATCCCCAATCGGCGGATGCCCTCTACGATGACGTCAGGCGGGCTGTAGGAGAAGTTGAGCCGCATCGCGTTGAACCCCCCGTCGCCGTTGGGGTAGAAGTTCTCCCCGGGAACGTAGGCCACTTTCTCCTCCAGCGCCCGGCGGAGAAACTCGGTGGTGTTGATAGATTCGGGGACGCGCGCCCAGAGGAACAAACCGCCCTGCGGCCGGGTCCAGGAGCACCCCTCAGGCCAGAACTCCGCCAGCGCTTCCAGCATTGTGTCCCGACGCTCCCGGTACGCTCTCCGCAGCCGCTGAACGTGGGGCTTCAGGAATCCCCGCTGGCAGATGTCGTTAGCGATGTACTGGGCAAAGGTCCCGGTGTGGAGGTCGGTGCCCTGCTTGGCCATCACGAAGCGCTGCATCAACACCTCCGGACAGACGATCCACCCCAGCCGCAGGCCAGGCGTGAGCGTCTTGGAAAAGGTGCTCATGTAGATGGTGCGCTCCGGGACGTAAGTACAGATGGGCGGGATGTCCTCTCCCTCAAAGCGCAGTTGACCGTAGGGGTCATCCTCCACGATGGGGATGTTCAGCCGGGTGGCAATTTCCGCCAGTTTCTCTCGTCGCTCCTTGGAGAGGGTGACGCCAGCGGGATTATGGAAGTTGGGTAGGACGTAGATAAACTTGGGGGGCTTTCCGGTTCTCTTCAGGACGTCGTGGTAGGCTTCTTCAACTTCATCTACGACCATCCCCTCGTCGTCCAGGGCAACCGTACGGTAGCGGGCGCCGTAGGCGTTCCAGGCCTGAATGGCCCCCAGGTAGGTAGGCCGCTCCGTGATCACATAATCCCCTGGGTCCAGAAAGACTTTGCCGATCAGGTCCAGGCCCTGCTGGGAGCCTGCGGTGATAAGGACGTTGTTGGGCACAGCCGGAACTCCATACTTGTGCATATTCGCCGCCAGCCATTCCCGCAGGGGGAGGTAACCTTCGGTCGTACTGTACTGCAGAGCGAGGGCTCCCTCGTTCTGAACCACGTATCGGCATGCCTCCTCAATTTCCCGCAGGGGGAAGAACTCCGGGGCTGGGAGGCCCCCAGCGAAGGAGATGACATCGGGCTGCTGGGTCAGTTTCAGCAGTTCCCGAATCGCAGAGCTTTTCATCTGGGTAACCCTGGATGCCAGAAAGGGGCTCCAATCCAGGACTGGAATCTCCCGATCCAGGCTAAAGTTGAAATTCATCATCTCCACCTCCTTATAGATTTGACGAAGTCTCCTGTGATAAAAATATAAGTGCCGGGTAATTGTTCTTTACCCGGCACTTATATTGGTACGGTATAAAGTAGTATATCACCATCAACCCAGCCTCCAGCGATAGCCAGAGGCGGTAGAGGTTGTCCAGGCCCTTCCGAGCTATTGTGAGGTTCGGTAGCATCTCTGCGGACGGAAGAGGCACCCGTCGTTGTCAAGTATATTGTAGCACGAAAGGCGAAAAGTGACAACACGGAAGCCCGAAGGTATGTTTGCGTGAAGGTCGTTTCTGTGGTATGATTGCGCCTGTCATCTCATCTGGATTGTTGGGGATGGAGGAAAGCGATGGCAAAGTGTGAACTTTGTGGGAAGGGGCCCCAGTTTGGTCACAATGTGAGCCACTCTAACCGGGCCACGAAGCGACGGTTTAATCCCAACGTTCAACGAGTGCGGGTGATGTGGGAAGGGAAATCCCAGCGGATGTATCTCTGTACCCGCTGCCTGCGCACGCTGAACAAGCCGTCGTAGGTCTCGCGTTTCCTTCTCTGTTGCTGGAGGGTCTGGGGGGGGGCGGCCCGCAGGGCCGCCGCCCCCAGACCCATATACCCACGTTTTGGCTATTCCCACTGACTGTTTGCCTCAGGTATGTTGTTAGGACGCTGAGATCGGCAACCCGTAGCGGAGACTTATCTCCCTCAGAGCCCAGAAGGCCATTCGGGCCACTTCCGGGGAAGGATCCGACAGGGCCTTCTGCAGCGCGTCCACATGCTCCGGACGTCCTACCAGACCTAAAGTCTGCGCAGCAGCCATACGGATGGGTACATTCCCCTCCACCAGTGCCCTCAGCAGGGGGCCAAAGGCGGCCTCGCCAAGCCCTACGCCCTCACCCCGATCTGCGGCCCACGCGATCAGCCATCCCATGTCGGAGACAACGGGCGGCGGTTGGGGAGGAAGGGGCTTTGCCTGTCTCTCCCGTTCCTCCAGAGCTGTTGTCGCTGCTGAGCGCACGACCCACTGTTCATCCTCCCGGATGGCTCTTTCCAGCATCTCCCGGGCCCAGAGCGTTCCAATTTCTCCAAGACCATAAGCGGCCGCACGGCGGACAAGGAAGTCCTCATGCCGCATGGCTTCCTGCAGAATCTTATGTCCCTCCTCACCTGCCCAGGCCAGGCCGCGGGCAGCCTCCGCTCGTAGAAGGTCGTCGCCCCTCGTCAGGACTTGGACCAGGGCTTCCAGAGCCCCCGGTGTGCCCAGGACTCCCAGCGCATGGATCGCAGCGATTCGCACCTTTTCCGAAGGATCCGCCAGAGCCTTGATCAGACCGGAGAGATCCGCTCTCTCTCGCAGCGTTCCCATTGCGCGTGCCGCAAGGGCCCGAATCTCTTCTTGCGGATGCTGAAGGGCATGGCGGAGGAAGATAGGCACCCCAGGATCCTCTGTCCGGATCAGAGCCTGGAGCAGTTCCCATCGCACGGGCTCTAAGAGGCCGGGGGTCAGAAGGGTGCGGCCCAGAAGGGCCATCACGCCATTGCGCCAGGGTGCACCGGAGGGGGTCAGGGCTGCCCAGCGGGCCGCTTTGCAAAGCCTGGTTCGCCAGAGGTCGTCCGGGCGGGAGAACCATGCGTGGATAATGGGTTCCATTGTCCCCCGCTCCGCATAGAAGTCCACGACGGGCTCCCATCGGGGGTCCTCCAGATGCTGGATAAGAAGGTCCGGTGGACCGGAAGCGATCTCTTCAGAGGCCAGGAAGGCCTGCCACAGAGGATGGGCAAAAGCGTATCGGTCGGGACCGCAGGGGACCAGAGCAGGAGTCCCGCTACCTGCTCCGCGCGGGCTCTGCAGCGCTTTCAACGCCCAGGAGACCAGCGCCCGGGGGCGCTCCTGCTCCGGGGTTGGGAAGATTAGGTCCCGGACCGCCTGCTCCAGTTCCTGACGCGAGAGGGTAACCCGCCCCTCCTGCTGCATCTGGAGCGCCAACAGGGAGAGAATCCGGCAAGGGGAACGCGGTGAGATTTCTACTGCGAGTTCTTCGGATGCTTTTCCGGATTCTTCTCGCTCCTCCGGGATCGCTTCTTCTCCAACTGGCTCTCCGGTTTCCCCTCGCTGGCTCGTCCGTGCCTCCTTTCGGGGCAACTGAGGTGGCGCGGGAAGGGAATTTTCCCACCTCTTCAGGATTCTGCGGTAGAGATCGGATCGGTGTGGGGGACTTTCTTCCTCCAAAAGGGCAGCTGCATAAAGGGCAACATCCAGGAGCGACGTGGTCCGGTCATAGAGACGGGCCAGAAGGTCTGTCGCCCGCTCCAGGGTAAACTGCTCGGGGGCTGGCAGACGGGTCAGGAAATCTCGCAACTGAGGCCGTTCCCAGGGGAGAATACGGATTGGGACAAAACCAACCTCGGTCAGCGGGGCATAATTTTGAGCGCCAGCAGCGACGATCCAGAAGTTATCCGGAAAGGCGTCGGCCAGGCTGACCAGCCAGGAGGTCGCCTGAGCCTGAGGCTCTGGAGGGAGTTCGTCCCATCCATCTGCCAGGATCAGGGCTTTCCCGGTGCGTACTGCCCGCCGGAGGACGGAACCTGCGACGAAGGGGGCGCCGATGGTCCCCAGAGCGCCCTGAATCAGGGGTTGAAGCGGATCATCTTTCGGGTCTGCCCGGAGAGGCCAACTCAGTGCTGGAAGGTAGAGGTAAAGGGGGAGGCGCAGGAAACTGTCTTCGGTGAGGGAGTTCAGCGCCAGATAGGCCAGGAGTGTTGTCCGGCCGGAGCCCGGGCTGCCGGTGACCACCAGGCGTTGATGACCTTGAAGGAGCAGCGCAGGAGCAATAGGAATCTGCGGAGGCATCGTTTCCTGCTCCGGGTTCGGGTGGGGAAGAGGAGGCAGCAGAGCAGGCGATACAAAGAACTGTTCCAGAGGGCCCATTGGAGCCAGCGCGTGGACAGATTGGGCCCAACGGACAACCTGTTCCCGGTATCGGGCTTCTATCCCCGCAGTCGCTCGCCCGAGGGTTCTCCGGAGGGTGGTTTGAACTTCCTGCCACTGGCGTTGAAGAGGTTCCCGAATCAGGGTCCACAGAAGCAGGAGCAGGAGGGTCAGACCAGCCCCCAGGAGAGCGGAATAGGGGTCAAAACGCCACATCGTCAGCTCCAGTATTGCAAAGGCTCAGGGACGGTCTACGGGTTGCAGGTAATTGGCGACAGCCCACCCCTGGCGCATCTCGTTCGTCGGATCCCGGATTAGCCACCACGTATATCCCCCTCCGACACGCGGGCCGCTGACCACGATGAAGATTTCCCCCTCCTGGCCGATGCTCAGGCGCGGGCTCCCGGTATCCGGCTCCTGACGAAGGCTAACGCCTGCTCCGCCTGTCCCACTGACCCGAACGTAGCGCCCGATGGCAATTTCTGGTGAGGCCGTGGGTGTTGGCTCTGGCGTCCATGTCGGAGAAGGAGAAGGGAGGATAGTCGGTGTTGGCGTGGCGGTCCAGATGATAGGCGTCGGATAGGGGACGTTTCCAACCGGCTGGGAACGGAGCAGGTAAAGGGCCCAGAGCCCGCAGGACGCGAAGGCCAGGACCAGTGCAGTCAGCGCCAGAATCCAGACTATTGTCGGTATGGGAGTGGGCGTACTTTGTTGCGTCACGACCAGATGTTTCTGTTCCGGAAAAAACGTCTACCGGGGAAGATGGGCCTCCAGCCACCCTTCCAGGTCCCGCAGGACTTGGTCGCAGTGGATATCGTTATGGGGTTCGTGGTATCCGCCTTCGTATTCGTGATATTCTTTATCTGCGATGGGGACCCGCTCGTAGAAGCGACGACTCCCTTCCGGGGGCACCAGCCGGTCCGCTCCTCCGTGCAGGATCAGGAGAGGCAGGCGCCACTGAAGGGCATGCTCGTGGGTCCAGGCCATTGCCCGGGCCATCTCTGTCCCCAGGCGGGCACTTGCCTTGCTGTGGACAAGCGGGTCGGCCTGATATGCAGCCACGACGGCAGGGTCGCGGGAGATGGACGTGGCATCCAGTTTGGTATCCATCGTAAAACCGGGCCAGATGCGGGACATCAGTTGGGCTATTTTGAGCAGAGTAGGGGAAACGCCGACCTGGGCCAGGGCTGGACCGGATGCGATGACCCCCTGCAGTCCCTCCGGATAGTGGAGGGCGTATTCTAAAACGATCAATCCGCCCATGCTGTGTCCCATCAGGAAAACAGGAGACTGCTGCTCCCGCTGGCGGACCATGTTTACGAAGAGACGGACATCTTCCCGAAATTCGTCCCAGGAGCGGATGAAGCCCCGTCGGCCTGGGGAACGCCCATGTCCCCGGTGGTCAAAGGACCAGATGGCATATCCGCGGGGGACCAGGTGGTTCACGATGTTGATGTAGCGGCCGCTGTGTTCGCCAAATCCGTGGATAATCACGAGGACAGCGCGGGGAGTGCCTTCCGGCCTCCAACACTGATAGTAGAGTTCCAGTCCGTTGTGTCCGCGGAAGGTTCCTTCCTCGTGGAGCATAGGCGACCTCCTCGGGTTGTGGAGAGGTGGAGGCGGCTCATTTGGGCTTACGATTATTTTACTCTATCACAAGGGAAAGGGCAACTGAGAGCCTCCGCGGCGCACGGACTTGCCCAAACGTTTTGCCTTCTATGCGATTCGTGTTATACTATAACTTATGACCGGGAAAAAGCAGAGCCAGTACACCAGCGGGCTCGCACTTCTGGCTCCCTTCTGGGAAGAGATCCATCGCGCCCTGGGGTGGATAGTTGTTCAGGCGCTGTTTTTTGTTCAGCCTCTTCTCAGGGGATGGGGCGAGGGTACGGATATGGCTCTGGACCGGGCTATCCGGTGGCTGGAGGGAGATGTTCCAGCCGAGGAGAAGCCATAACCATAGGGAGAACCGAGATGGATTTGCTCCTCGCCTGGGTTTTGCTCCTGTTAGCGCTCCTGAGCCTTCTTGTGGTTGGGATTCGCTCCCGCCGAGGTCGCCTTCCCGAAAATCGCCCGATTCCCGCCTTTGACCTTCTGCCCACCGAACTGGGAAAATCTGCGGAGAGTGGGGCGCCCCTCCTGTTTGCTCTGGGGTCCGGTGGGATCGGAGGAGAGCGGACTCTAACCTCTGTGGCTGCGCTGGAGACTCTGGATGGTCTCACAGACGCTGCCGTAGCATATGGAGCGCCACCCGTCGTAGCGGTTGGAGATCCCACTCTGATGGTGTTGGCGGAGGACGCCCTGCGCCGGGCCTGGGTACGAAGGGGAACACCGGAACGGTATGACCCCACTCGGGTACGATTTATTGGAGTCCATCCAGCGGTGTATGCGGCGGGTGTTGCAGATCTGGTTGCTCACGAACGGGTCCACGCCAGCGTGCTAATCGGTTCTTTTGAGGAGGAGGCAGTTTTCGTGACCCATGCTGCGGAGGGGCTTCAACGGTTCCAGTCGGCAGCAGTGGACCGGCCTTCTTCTGCTGGGGCTCTCTTCGGTGCACACACGATGCTGGCGGTGGGGGAGGAACTCTATGCTGGCCCCGCACAGGTCGTAAGAGCACCCCGCTTTCTGAGTAGCCTGCGGACGCAGGATTTCCTGCGCTTCGCCGTTCTCGGTCTTCTTCTCCTGATTGTGCTGGGGGTCTTGTGAGATGGAGCGTCTGACTCAGCGGATCCTCCCTGCCTCCATCGCCATCGCAGCGGGCATCCTGGTGCTGGCTGGGTATTTGCTCCCGGTTCCGTTTCTGACGGCCATTCGGGACGAACTGGTCCGTTGGGCAGTGATTCTGGCGGCCTTTGCGTGGATTTTGGGATTTTTTAATCTTTTGCGTGTTCATCTTGGACAAATGCGCCGGAAGGGAGGGCTTTATAGTTTTGTCCTGATCCTCTCTGCTCTGTTCACCTTGGTCCTGACCCTGCTGGCTTCTTTGAATACGCCCCTGCGGTTCGTTGGGGATTGGTGGTTTCAGTATGTATTGTCCCCCCTTCAGGCTACAGTTTTCGGCCTCATTGCCATCGCACTGGCGACTGCTGCTTTCCACCTGATCAGAAACCGGCGGGAGGTCGGGGCGCTCATTTTTCTGATTTCCGCCCTGATCGTTTTGATTGGCACCATCCCGTTGCCCGCTCCTGTGGGAACATGGCTTGCTCCCTTACGGGAATGGTGGATGAGCGTCCTGGCGACAGCGGGTATCCGGGGATTTCTCATCGGCGTTGGTTTGGGAACCCTGCTGGTTGGCCTTCGGGTACTGGTCGGGTTGGATAGGCCGTATAGCGAACGGTGATCGGGTTCTCCAAGAAGGAGTGCGATGATTTATTGCCCTAAGTGCGGTGCAGGAAATCAGGACGGGAGCCGTTTCTGTGCAAAGTGTGGGACTCCGATCCCCACGACGGGTATACGGTGTCCTGTTTGTGGGACAATGAACCCTCTGGGGAATGTGTACTGCGACCGCTGCCATACCCGCCTGGTGCCCTTAGCAATTTCCGTGCCAGAAGAGCCCGAGGAGAAGCCTCATCCCGTGAAAGGTCTTTCGCTCCCCACCCGACCCTCCGCGGGCGAAGCGGACTGGCTGACCCAGTTGCGATATAGTGAGGAACAGCCTGCGGGAGCGGAGGAAGAAACGGAAACGCCCGCTGCTGAAATTCCCGATTGGTTGCTCCAGTTGGGCCTTGTCTCCTCAAGTGCGGCCAAGCCTGAAGAAGCAGCCGGAATCTCACCCTTCCCGACCAGGTCGCCGGAAGAGAAGTTCCCTCATGGGCCCGAATGGCGTAAAGGGGAAGCCGCTCCCGAGAGCGCCGTTGGAGAAGGAGCCCCGGAGGGGATCCCGGGCTTTCCGGAACGGTATCCATCAGAAGTGCCGGAGGCTCCCCCCGCAGAGCAGGTCGCTCCGGTATTTCCCCCCACTGAACTTCCCGACTGGCTGGCTGAACTGACGGGTGTAACTGCTCCCACGACACCCTCTTCGGGTCCATCTCCTTTTACGGAGGAACCTCTCAGGCCAGCCCCTATGGAACCTCCACCCTTCGCGCCGGAAGAGTCCGCGCCGTCGGCACCTGGGGGGCCTTCTGTTCCCCCTGTACTTCCGGAGTGGCTGACGGAGGTCGCACCTCCGGCGCCATCTGGGGAGCCGGAGGCCCCATCGGCTGTCCCGCCAATCACTCTGGACTGGCTGGGGGAGGGCCTTGCCGCTGCTCCGCCTGAGCAGATTGCAAAGACAGTCCCGCCCCTCCTGTTGGAGGAAGAAACCCTGCCCGGACCCGCTCCGGCGGAGTTACCGGATTGGCTGTTAGCGGCTCGGGAACGGCCTGAGACTGCCCCTCATGCCGCTCCGGAACTGGGCGGGCTGGTCCCGGCGGAGATTCCAGAGTGGCTGAAGCCCCTTCGTCCCAAGGAGGTAGAGGAAGCCGTAGAGGAAGTGGCGGAGTCGGAGGGACTACTGGCAGGGCTTAGGGGGGTTCTCCCTATCGGGCGCGGGCTGGATATGCCGACTACAGCCGCCCGAATCCGGCCCGCCGGACCAACCCCCGCAGCCGTTGCACGGGCAGAATTGCTTCAGGGGCTTCTGGCCCGTCCCCTATTTCAGCCCCCTGAGGAGAAGTCCGAGGCGCCGCGAAGGGCGGCAGGATGGACTATCTCCCGCCTTCTGGTCGGAATCCTGTTACTGGGAGCAATTCTGGCGCCGATGCTGGTCCGGGTGCCCTTTTTCGGGCCCCCCGTCGGATCGGGGGTGGATCAACTATACGCACAGGTGGAGGCCCTGCCACCGAAGACCCCCGTCCTTCTGGCCTGGGAATACGGACCGGCGGAGGCGGAGGAAATGGACCGGGTGGCAGGACCCATCGTGGTCCATCTGCTGCGACGAGGGGCGAGGGTGCTCATCGTCAGTACCCGGCCGGAGGGACCAGCCACAGCAGCCGCTCTGTTGCACCGCTGGATACCGGATTCAGAGACGCTGATGGCACAGGTCGTGAACCTGGGCTATCAGCCAGGTGGAGCCAGTGGGGTTCGGGAAATCCTTTCCAACCTGGGGCGACGGACGGAGTTTCTCACCGGAGCGCCCGCGGCAGACCTGGAGATAATGCAGGGGGTTCGGTCCGTGATGGATGTGGGGATGGTTGTCCTGCTGACCGCTCAGCCCGACGACCTGCGGGTATGGGTGGAGCAGGTTGCAACGGCGAACCCGAACATCCCGGTGGGCGCGGGGATCAGCGCGCGGGTGGAACCCGTAGCAGGGGCTTATCTGGGCACTGGACAACTGCGCGGCCTGATTGCCGGATGGGTGGGCGGAGCGGTGTATGAGCAGCGCTTGGATACCGGCCAGGGACGGGTCTATCAGTATTACCTGACGTCCCTGGGCCTGGCGCAACTGGCTGTCGCAGCGCTGATGATCCTGGGCGCAGCCGTGTTCTTGGTGGGAGGACGTAACAAATGACGCCGGACCTGGCAGGGCTCATCGTCGGAACTCTCTTGACCCTGATGGTGCTCAGTTATATTCTTGGGGATAATCCCTTCTACCGTCTGGCCCTGCATATTCTGGTCGGGGTGACGGTGGGATATGGCACCGCGGTGGCCCTGACAATGCTCTTTCAGACTGTGTTGCCAGCCCTCGGCGACCCCGCAGGGCGCCTTTCGCTCATCGTCCCGGTTGTCCTGGGGATTCTCCTTCTTTTTAAGGGATTCCCCCGCTGGGCGTCCTGGGGCAATCTGTCCACCGCCCTGCTGGTCGGTATAGGGGCAGCGGTGGCCCTGAGTGGGGCATTGCTGGGAACCATTATTCCTCAGGCGCGGGCCGTCGGCCCTGTATGGAACTGGCTGCAGGGTGGGTGGATCGGGCTTCTCAACGGGCTACTTATGGCGGTGGGCACCGCCTGCGCGCTTCTGGCTTTCGCGTTCGCTGTGCCCCGGAATCCTTCCCTGCGTCGTCTCTGGAATGGGATGGTTGGGCTACCGGGACGGCTGGGACGTGTGTTCCTTATGATAGCCTTCGGCGCGGCATTCGCCACCGCACTCACAGCGAGCCTGAGCGTTCTGGTGGGGCGCGTTTACACAGTGGTGGAAGGATTGCAGCGGATTCTTTCCATCTGGGGGTTGTAGCGGAGATGGGAGTTTCAGAGGAAAGCCCGTACTGGATTGATGTTCAGAGCGAAGGGGACTGGGAAATAGATCTGGAAGTTTTGCGCCGGGCCGCGCTGGCGACGCTGCTCCACCAGAAGGCTCCCCCGGTAGAAATCGCCATTGTTCTGACAGACGATGAAAGCATGCAGGAACTGAACCGCCGTTTCCGGGGCACCGATGCCCCTACGGATGTGCTGGCGTTTCCCAACGAGCCGCGCGGGCCCTTTGTCCACGCTCCTGGTTTTCCTCGCTATCTGGGGGACATCGCAATCTCCTATCCCAGGGCCCAGCAACAGGCAGCGGAGGCCGGTCACTCCACGATGGCCGAACTGCAACTTCTTGTTGTTCACGGAGTCCTCCATCTCCTCGGTTACGACGACGAAACGGCAACGGATCGGGCCCGGATGTGGGCCGTTCAGGAGGCGATCCTCAGAGCCCTGGGTGTGGAAGTCATTCTGCCAGACCCCTCTTCCTGGTAGAGGACGGCGGTCCGCAGGACCGCCGCCGCAAAATGTCGGCCAATGGGAACGATGCGAAATTCCAGCCTCCGGGACGCGTTTCGCTGCGCTTTCTCAGGCCTCTGGTACGCTTTCCGCACCCAGCGGAACTTCCCCATTCACCTTTCCGTTGCCGCCGGTGTGGTCGTTCTGGCCATCTGGCTGCATATTCCCCCCAGTCAATGGGCCGTTCTTTTGCTGACGATGGGGCTGGTGTTGGTGCTGGAACTGGTCAACAGCGCGCTGGAGTATGTGGTGGACCTGGCCAGCCCAGGGATTCATCCACTGGCGAAGGCGGCAAAGGATGTGGGCGCGGGGGCTGTGCTGTTGGCTGCGCTCGTGTCTGTTGGGGTGGGGCTCCTGATTCTGGGGCCGCCCCTGTGGGCGCGGCTGTTCGGTGGAAAATAGCAAAGAGGGGATGGGGCAGGCGGTAAGGCCGCCTGCCCCATCCCCTCCTGCCGCCGGGCGAGGTTAAACGCGCGTGACGTATTCCCCGGTCCGGGTGTCTACCCGAACAATGTCCCCTGCCTGAACGAAGAGAGGGACCTGAATCTCCAACCCCGTCTCCAGCACGGCCCGCTTCAGGACGGTGGTGGCGGTATCCCCCGCAACGGCAACTTCTGTCTCCACGACCTGAAGGTCCACCGCACTGGGCAACTCCACCTCTATCGGCTCCCCTTCATACATTGCGACGACCAGGTCCATCCCTTCTTTCAGGTACCCGGTCTGACCCTCCAGCCGATGGGCGGGGATGCCAATCTGGTCGTAGGTCTCCGTGTCCATAAAATAGTAGAGGTCCCCATCGTTATAGAGGTACTGCATCCCCCGCCGCTCCACGCGCACCTCCTCCACCCGGTCGCCGGAGAGGAAGGTCTGCTGGATGGTTGCCCCGGTCCTCAGATTGCGCAGTTTGGTTCGGATGATGGCGTTCCCACGCCCTGGCTTATGGTGCTGGTACTCCAGCACCCGATAGAGTTCTCCGTTCAGCAGAATGGTCGTTCCTCTTCGCAGGTCGTTGACGTCAATCATCCGCTCACCTCCTGGTTTTGATTATACCAGCCTGCCGAACGGGCGTCAAATCGTAAACGTGCCAGACGCTTCCAGCGGGGAACATCCTTTCTCTACGCCATCATCTCCCCGATTTCCTGCAGCGTCCGCACCACGTCTTTCGGCAGGGTGGGGGGCTTCTTCCCCACCGCATAGCAGCCCCAGATCAGTTGGGCCGTCCGCTCCACCACCTCCAGGACGTTGCAGGCCCGCCGCA
>JANXAH010000139.1 GCA_025062415.1 Anaerolineae bacterium
TCGGCATACCCCACCCCTGCTGTGACGATGGGGACGCCGAACTGCCCGCAGAGGAGGTGGACCGGGCCGGTTCCTGCCATCATCGGGAGAATCGCCGGACGATGCCCGTAGACCCGCTCCGCCGCCTGGACGGCCACCCGCGCCCTCCGGTTTGTTGGGGACTGGCCCCCGCCGAATAAACCTTGGGGGGGCGGCCTGCGCCCCCCGCCAAATGTTCCAGATTAGGGCCTCCTGGACCGAAGAATATGCAGGGCGGCCCCCCAGATGCCCAAAAAGAGCCCCAGAACCGAGGCAATATAGGCGAGGAAATTTAGGAAAAAGGTGGACGGAACAACACGCAGCACCATCAGCAGCGGGAGGACCACTCCCAGCACGACCAGGAAAGCACCTATGCCGATCGGGATCCAGGGGGAACGCGGAATCAACGGTGTCATTGATACAACCAGCACGCGGCCTGATGGTTCGGGCCCACCTCAAACTCCGGGGGCTCCTGGACTTCGCAGAGGCCCGCAATCATCCGCTCGCAGCGGGGGTGGAACCGGCATCCCGGCGGCGGATGGATGAGGCTGGGGGGCTCGCCCGGGGGCACTTTCCGGAACCGCTTCGCATTCTCCGCGTCGGGCTCCGGGATCGCCGCCAGCAGGGCCCAGGTATAGGGATGTTTGGGGTTCTCAATCAGGTCGTCCACCGGACCCTTTTCCACAATCTTGCCCGCGTACATTACGAAGATGCGCTCAGAGAAATAGCGGACGGTGGAGAGGTCGTGGGTGATGTACATCACGGCGAGATTGTGGCGAGCCTGCAGGTCCCGCAGCAGGGTGAGAATCTCCACCCGCACCGACGCGTCCAGCATAGAGACGGGCTCGTCGGCCACCAGCAACTGAGGTTCCATCAGGATGGCTCGGGCGATAACCACCCGCTGCTGCTGACCGCCACTCAACTGGTGCGGGAATTTGCTGAGGAAATCCTCTACGGGGGTCAACTTGACTTCTTCCATAGCCTTGTGGATCCGTTCCAGCCGCTGGTTCCGCTTCCCCCATCGCGCGACGATCAGAGGTTCCTCCAGCAGCGTCCGCGTGTTCATAAAGGGCGGAAGAGCCCCGTAGGGATCCTGCTGTACGTAGCCCACGCGGGTCCGGTACCAGCACAGTTCCTTCCGGCTGAAGCGGGAAATGTCCCGCCCGTCAAACAGGATACGGCCCTCCCGGGGGCGATGGAGGCCCAAAACGGTGCGCATCAGGCTGGATTTCCCGCAGCCGCTTTCCCCTACAATGGCGATGGCCTCTCCCCGGCGCAGATCAAAGTTCACCCCGTCTACCGCGCGCACATATCCAGCGATCCCCAGCCCGAAACGGCGCAACTCAAACCAGACCCGAACGTTCTGGACGGAGAGGAGAACGTCTTCGGGAACTCCAGACACAACCTCTGGGATTGGACAAGCGCTGTTCATCTTTCTCTCACCTGACAGGAGATGGAGGCGTTCTCAGGCAGCATAGAGCCAGCATTTGACCAGGTGACCTTCCACGGAGAGAACCGGTGGCTCCTGGTCACATCGGTCAAAGCGGGCGAAACATCGGTCCGCAAACCGACAACCCTTCGGTGGGTTAATCAGACTGGGCGGTCGGCCCGGAATGAACTCCAGGGCCTGCTTTCCGTGGAGGCGAGGAACTGCCGCCAGCAGTTTCTGGGAGTAGGGATGGAGCGGCTTGGCGAAGAACAACTCCGCCGAAGAGACCTCCACGATCTGTCCCGCATACATCACTGCCACATGCTCCACCAGGTCCGACGACGTCGCGATGTCGTGGGTGATGAGCATATAACTGATAGGCATCTCCTGTTTGATTTGCTTGAGGGTATTCATAATGCTGGCCTGGGTCAGCACATCCAGGGCCGATGTGGGCTCGTCCAGGATGATCAGGCTGGGCATCGTGATAAGAGCCATCGCAATGGCCACCCGCTGCCGCATCCCGCCGCTGAGTTCAAAGGGATACCGCTGCAGGAACCCCTCCGGGACACCCACATAGTCAAACATTTTGCGGGCCATCTCCCAGGCCTCTTCCTTGCTCACTCCCAGGTGAAGAATGGCGGGCTCCGCGACCTGGTCCCCCACCTTCAGAACCGGATTGAGCGCGTTCATCGCCGCCTGAGGGACCATAGAGATGCCCGTCCAGCGGACCTCCCGGGCGAAACTCTCTTCGTCCAACTCCATCACATTCCGGCCGTCCAGATAGATTTTCCCGGAGTACTGGTAAACGTTGCGCGGCAACAGGCGAAGGACGGCCCGGGCCAGGGAGGTCTTCCCGCATCCCGATTCCCCCAGGATGACGATGGCCTGATTGTGAGGCACGGAGAGGCTCACGTGGTCCACCGCCTGCACCACGCCCTTCGTCGTCACAAAGTACAGAACCAGGTCCTCAACACGCAGAACCAGTTCGCCTTCCCGTCCCATTTCACATCTCCCGCAGCCGAGGATTGAAGATGCGGTCCAGGGAGAAACCCAGCATCGCGAAACCCAGACCGGTGATCATCAGGAGAAACGCCGGTTCCAGAATCCAGTAGTAGAAGCCCTTATAGGCTGCTCCGTGGGCAACCGCGTCCTGGATGACCTTTCCCCAGGTCGGGAGTTGTGGGTCGCCCAGCCCCAGAACGGCCAGAGAGGCCTCCAGAAAGACGTAGGTGGGGATCATCGTGACCAGGTTGGGGATCAGCATCGGCACGATCCGGGGCACCAGATATCGGAAGATGATGCGCCAGTCGCCCGCGCCGTAGGCCTGAGCCGCTTCCACGTAGGGGGACTCGCGGACCTGCATAAAGACGGCCCGGTAGGTCTTGATGCCGCTCCCGAAGATGCTCAGCAGGATAGTGACCCCCAGGATGACCCAGATGCTGCGGGAGTAGAACGTGCCGACCATAATCAGGATGGGGAGGAGGGGAAGCATCATCACCACTTCGGTGATGCGCTGGATGATACTATCCACCACCCCGCTGAACCAGACGCCGATGGCGGCGATAATCATCGTGGTAATGGTGGTCCCCGCCGCGGCCAGCAGCCCGAAGGCCAGTGCCACCGGCGCTCCCCACAGCAGGGCGATCTTCAGGTCCCGCCGCAGATGATCGGTGCCCGCGATGCCGTGAACCTTCCCGTAGACGACCAGTTCGGCATCCACCTGGGTCTCCGGATCAAAGGCCGTGATCTGGACTTTCACCTGATACGTTCCCTTCAATGGGCGGGGGTTCTCTCCTGGATTAGGCGCCACAAACAGCCCCACCTCCACGGGCACCTCTCCGATCTGGCGCCGAATCCGCCGCAGGAGTTTGTCGTCCTGGGCAAAGCGGTAACTGCTGGACCCCGCCGAAAGGCCTGTATCCGCGATGGCGATTTCACGCCCATCGGGGGTATACCAGGTGATAGACGCAAAGGGAGACCTATCCTTAAAGGACGTCTCAAAGAAGATATTGATTTCGCGCGGGAAATCGTCCGCCTGATAGTCAAACGTATAAAGCAGCGTGATGACCTTGCCCTCTCCCAGGGGCTTCTCCTGGCGCTCTGCGGCCCCCTTTCGGGAATCCAGAGCAATGGTCTCTGGCAACTTCTGAGAGCGAAAAGTGTTGATCCAGGCCGGAGGAACCGTACGGGGCAAGTTGCGCCACATCCCCTCGCCGCCGCGCCAGAGGGTGATGGCTTCCTGATAGGGAATGGTGATGACCACATAGATAGAGAAGATCACCAACAATATGACAACCAGGAGTCCTGCGATAGCCGAAGGGTATCGCCGAATTTCCCGAAGAGCATCCTTTAACGCCTGCATACCATCCTCTCCTATGCTCCAACCCGAACCCGCGGGTCCAGAATGGCGTAGATGATATCCAGCAGAAAGACCGTTATTGCCAGCAGATAGGCAAAAATGACGGTGGAACCCACGATGACGGGCACATCAAACAGCCCAACGGCCTGATAGAGCGCCCGCCCCAAACCGGGCCAGTTAAAGACGGTCTCCAGAATGGGAGCGCCGGTCCAGAGACTGATGACGGTCAGCAGGAAGTTGGTCACGATGGTGGGGAGCGTGGGCCGCAGGATATAACGCCGCTCAATCGCCCGTCCGCTCAGCCCCTTCGCCTTCGCCAGTTCCACGTAGTCCTCGCTGGAATAGATCAGGAAGAAGGTGCGCCAACTGTAGACGCTCAGGAAAATGGAACTGATCACCAGGGCCGAGACGGGAAGAACAAGATGTTTGGCCACACTTAAGGCGTAGAGGAGGGGGTTTTCCGGAGGAGGAGCGTCCACCAGGTCACCAAAGGGGAGAATCCGCAACCAGGCGGCGAAGATCAGGATCAAGAAGAGGCCGTAGAACCATCCTGGAGCCGAAGAGGTCGGAGAGAGGACCACAAACACTCGGTCCCAGAAACTGCCGTACTGACGCGAAAGAATGAGGGCGAGAAAGAGGCTCAGGAAGAAGATGAGAAGGTTGGAGACCCCCATCAGAAGGAGCGTCGCCGGCAATCGCTCCAGCAGGATCAGCCGAACCTGTCGGGAGCCGGAGTTGCTGTTCATCAACTGTGCGAAGCCCAGACGCAACGTTAGGGCGTTCTCCAGGAAACGAACGCTCCGGATTAAAAAGGGCTGGTCCAGCCCCAAGCGCCGCTCTTCAATTCGGACCCTTTCTTCTATTAGTTGTCGTTTGGCATCGGGGCTAAGGGCTCGGAGGGCCGGGTCGTTCATCACCTGAATGGCGACATTCTCCCGGATTTCCCCTTTGCGGATTTCGTCCACATAACCGCCCATATTGGCGATCAGGACGGTCAGGTAGACGCCGATGATGACGGTGATAAAGAGGGTGATCCCCCGCACCAGGGTATATCGCAGAACTCGGAACCAGGTCGTCTGGGCCAGCGGTACGCCCACTCGTTTTCGCGGCAAAGCCATAACCTGTTCAGACATCGGACTCCCCTCACGCCAGACTCATTTTCCTCTCCAGAGTGACGGTTTTGCGGCGGCATTTTGCCGCCGCAAAATCCCGGCCTTTTAAGGGAAAGCCCGACGGGGAAGTAGGGAGACCCGTGCCCCGTCGGGCTTCCCTCGTATGTCAGGTCATTCCGCCGCCGACACTGTTACGGGGCAACGACCACGAACTCCAGCGTGCCGTAGGCCGGCATGCTGACCACCTTGGAGGCCACCGCCACCTCCATCTTTGCCGCACCGGCGGGGAACTGGGAAGTCGCGTCGGCAGAGAGGACAACCTCGTACTGGCCGTCGGCGACCAGTTTGGCGTCGCCCTTCGTCAGGAGGTTGCCCTGGCTGTCAAAGACCAGGTAGACGACGCTGCTGATCTCGTCGGCCGGGTACGGCTTCTCCTCAAAGGTGACGTAGACGGTGTATTTGGCCTCCTGACCCTTGACCACCTGACCGGGGCCTTCCACCTCCACCGTGGCCACCTTCGGCACGCCGAAGCCCGCCCACTTCTCCGCCAGGTCGGGGTAGGCCTCGTTGCGCTTCAGGAGCGCCGTCTTGGCGGTGGTATCTACCTGGGCCAGGTAGAAGGGACCGGTGCCAACCCAGAAGTGCTTGTACTGCTCGTACCACTTGGCCAGGTTGGCATAGCGGGCCGCCGCCTCGTCGGCTTTCACGAACTGGCCCAGCGTCGGCGCGTAGGGGATGAACTTCTCCGCCGCGGCCTGGTCCAGGTACTTCTTCAGGATGTCCAGGCTCGGCCCGGCGACGTAGGACATCCACTCTACCTGGAGGTTCTTCGCCTTGGCGCTGGAGAAGGCCAGTTCTTTGTTGGCCTCAGCCAGGTAGCCCAGAGCGATAGAGTGCCACGGCGCCTGACCGTAGGAGTAGTACGGCCACCAGCATACCGCGTTGGTCACATTGTTCTCGGCGTCCAGGTAGAAGAGGTCCTCGTAGGTCTCAATGACCAGCGGGTTGGTGGAGACGATGCGGACACCCTTGAAGTGCTGGAGGAAGCTGTCCAGGGTGGGTTTGTAGGAGTCGTCAAAGATGGGGCTCTCCTCCTTACCGCGGTCAAAGGTCATGATCATCGTCATGACGATGTCGCCGAGAGTCAACGGGCTTCCGTCATGCCACTTGACCTTCTGGAAGAGGTCGGGCGGGTAGTAGACGGTGATCTTGACCTTCGCGGTCTGGGTCTCGGTGTACTTCTCACCCGCGGTGATGAACCGCTGGTTGGCCGCATCCCAGTCCACCCAGGCGTCGGCAGGCACCTGGATCTGCGGGGCGAACTTCAGTTCCACCCAATCCAGGGTCTTCGCCACGGGCAGCCCCTCCTGGACCACCACCTCGGCCTTCTCAATGCGGTTGGGCAGGAGCAGGCCGGTGTAGGGGTCGGAGACAACGGCGTACTCACCGAGAGCCCGCTGGACGTCGGTGTCGTAGACCCAGTTGGAGCCGCCGATGGGGTTCCAGGGGTCAATGAAGACGTCCGGCTGACCCCAGCGGACCCGGCCGCCCACCTGGTCCTTCCAGCGCAGGGTCATCGGCCACAACTGGGAGCCCTCCACACCGCCCGCCAGGTCGGCCGCCACCTCCAGTTTCGCCAGCCGCGGGGTGAAGGACTGCTGGTCCACCAGCCAGATGCGGACAGAGTCCTGCAGAGCCAGTTCCAGCGCCTTCCGGAAGAGTTCATCCCGCTCCTCCAGGCTCTTGAAGTCCCGGTTGGTCAGCCGCTCGGCGATGGTGAAGAACTCCTCCGTGGGGGTGTAGGCCTGCCAGAGGGGCACGCCCATGCCCAGTTTGGTGTAGAAGTAGGCGAAGTTGTCGCCCGAATCCCGCTCCACAGCCGTGGTGATCCACCCGCCCGTGTAGAGATGCCAGAGACCCTCCGCCGGGTCCGAGCGGATCCAGATGGGGGAGGCCTCCGTCCGGGTCTTGTACTGGCGGTCCACCACGAAGCCCAACTGCTCCAGCTGGTTGGAGACGTAGTCGCCAATGATCTTCCGCTCGTCCTCCACCCGGATGATGAAGATCAGGGTGATGGGCTTGCCCTCGTAGGTCCACTTCCCGTCCGGCCCCAGTTCGGCGCCCAGTTCGGTCATCCGCTGGGAGATGACCTCCTTGGCCTTGTCCAGATTGTAGGCGTACTTAGCCTCCAGGGCCCGAACCGTGTCAATGTACCGGGCGTAGTCCGGGAAGGCGGAGACCAGAGGCAGGAGTTTGGTGGAGCCCAGGCCGCCGAAGATTTCCTGGACGATGTAGTTGCGGTCCACCGCCCAGTTCATGGCCTCCCGGATCTTGGGGTCGCCAAAGGGATTGAAGCGGCCATCCTTGAACTTCAGGACCGGGTTGAAGGTGATCTCGTTGTACGACCCGAAGGCCATGGAGTAGGTCAGGTTCGGATTGGCCTTCACCTTGGCGAAGTTCTCAGGGCCGCCGATCCCGTGGCCATAGATGTCAATGTCGCCACCCTCCAGCCGGGGCAGTGCGTTCTCGTCACCGCCGACGGCGATAAAGACGACCTCGTCCAGCCACGCCCCCACACGAGGAGGCGGCGTAGGCGTCGGCGGCACCGGAGTCGGGGTCGGTGGCTTCGTGGGCGGCGGGGTCGTCGGCGTCGCGGCCGGCCGGCAGGCCGCCAGCAGGAGCCCGACGACCACCAGCAGCGTCAGGGCGAACAGTCCGCGTTTCATCGTTTCCCCTCCTTGAGATAGTGAGTGTGGCAATAGAAGATACTCTGAAGGCCGTGCAGCCTGTTGCGGTGTCTCTCTCCCTTCCCCTCTGGCATCACCTCCTTTTCCGCTGTAGACATCTCCAGCGATAAACTCGGGGTGTACTTCTCCCCATAAAGTTATACGGATAACGGGGGCAAAAGGTTCAATCCACCGCTCCGCACAGGTTCCCTTGACGTCCAACTCTTTCCGGATATAATGGCGCACGTTCAGCCTTCCAGGGGATTAACCCCAATGCGCATCGGTATAGATGCCCGGATGCTCGCATACCGCCGCGGTGGCATCAGTAGTTACATTCGCCACCTGCTCCCCGCACTGGCGTCCATAGACCCGGAGAACGACTACCGGGTTCTCCGCCACCGGCGGGATCGGACGCGCCAGGAGGTTGGACCGAACTTCCGGCGTGCGACCGTCTGGACCCCCTGCCACCACCGTCTGGAGCGGTGGGCACTGGGGATGGAGGCGCTCCGTCTCCGCCTGGACCTGCTCCACAGCCCCGATTTCATTCCGCCCGCCTTCGGAGCGCGCCACTTCGTCGTCACTATCCACGACCTGAACTTCCTCTACTACCCCCAGTTCCAGACGGCGGAGAGCCGCCGGTACTACAACGGCCAGATTTCCTGGGCCGTCTCCCACGCCGACCACATCCTGGCCGATTCCGAGGCCACCCGCACCGACCTGATCCGTCTGCTGAATGTGCCTCCCCAGAAGGTGACGACGGTCTACCTGGGGGTGGGCCCGGCCTTCCGGCCCCTGCCCCCTGAAGTGGTTCAGGGGACGCTGGCCCGCTACGGCCTGGCGCCGGGATACTTGCTCTTCGTGGGCACCCTGGAGCCCCGCAAGAACCTGCCGGGCCTCCTGACTGCCTACCGGATTCTCCTCTCCCGAGGAACGACCCGCGAGCCGCTGGTGGTGGTGGGGAGCCGGGGATGGCTCTACGAGGACGTTTTCGCCCGCGTGGAGGCCCTGGGGCTGGAATTTTCTGTGCGCTTTCTGGAGGACGTCCCCGACGGGGACCTCCCTGCCCTCTACAGCGGCGCCACGCTGTTGGCGATGCCCTCGTTCTACGAGGGCTTTGGTCTCCCCGCCCTGGAGGCGATGGCCTGTGGAACTCCTGTCGTCCTCTCCAACCGGGGGTCCCTACCGGAGATCGCCGGAGGCGCTGCCGTCGTTGTGAATCCCGATAGCCCAGAAGACATCGCCGCCGGGATCGCGCAGGTGTTGGAGGACCCAGCCCTGCGAGAAACGTTACGGGCGAGAGGTCTGGCCCGTGCTGCCCAGTTCACGTGGGAGGAAACGGCACGCAGAACTCTGCAGATCTATCTTCAGGTCACAGGAGGGCTTCCCCGATGACCTCCATCTCCGCCGTCGTCGTTATCTCTTCCTACATCGCGGCCCAGATGCTCTCGGACATCCTGAGCCTGAAGATCGCCTTTGTGGCAGGCTTCAGTGTGGACGTGGGGACCTTCATCTACCCCTTCACGTTCACGCTGCGGGACCTGGTCCACAAACTGCTGGGGCGGGCCGCAGCGCGGGCTGTCATTGTGGCTGCGGGGGTGGTCAACCTGCTGATGGCAGGGCTCTTCGCCTTCGCCGCCTGGCTTCCCCCGGACCCGACCTGGCCCCTTCAGCGGGAGTTTGCGGCCGTCCTCACCCCTGTCTGGCGAATCGTCCTGGCCTCCATCCTCGCAGAGGTCCTCGCCGAACTGACCGATACGGAGATCTATCACCTCTGGGTGAACCGCGTGACCCGGCGGTATCAGTGGGCCCGCGTCCTCATCAGCAACTCCATCAGCGTTCCCCTGGACAGCCTGATTTTCTGCTGGGGGGCCTTCGGCGGCGTGCTCCCGGCTGCCACGGTCTGGTCCATCGTCTGGGCCAATATCCTGATGAAGGGCGCGGTGACGCTTTTGAGTTTGCCCGGCATCTATCTGGTGCGGGGGCAGTAGCGGCCCGCTTCCGGCTTCCCTTTTTGCCCCGAAGCCATTATAATCCAGGCGGAGATGGAAGACCGAATTCTTTCTCCACGCGTCCGACCGGACGAGGCCCAACTGGACCAGGCGCTGCGGCCCCAGCGGCTGGCGGACCTGATCGGTCAGGACCGACTGCGGGAGAACCTGCGTATCCTGATTGAGGCAGCCCGCCAGCGGGGAGAGGCGCTGGACCATATCCTCTTCTACGGTCCCCCCGGCCTGGGCAAGACGACGCTGGCTCACATCGTTGCCCACGAGATGGGCGTGCCCATTCGCGTCACGGCAGGGCCGGCGATAGAGCGCGCAGGGGACCTGGCCGCCATTCTGAGCAACCTGCGGGAGAAGGAGGTCCTCTTCATAGATGAGGTCCATCGGCTGGGGCGGGCCGTGGAGGAAATCCTCTACCCGGCGATGGAGGATTTCGTGCTGGACCTGGTGGTGGGGAAGGGGCCCGCCGCGCGCTCCATTCGGCTGAAACTTCCTCGCTTCACCGTTGTCGGGGCGACGACCCGGCTGGCGTTGCTCACAGCGCCCCTGCGGGCCCGCTTCGGGGCTGTCTTCCGGGTGGATTTCTACGACCTGCCCGCAATGGAGGCCATCGTCCAGCGGGCAGCCCACGTCCTGGGCGTGGAAATAGACGAGGAGGGCGTGCGGGAGATCGCCCGCCGGGGCCGGGGAACGCCGCGCGTCGCGCTTCGGCTCCTCAAGCGCGTCCGGGACTACGCTCAGGTCCGCTCCGACGGGCGCATCACCGGCCCCATCGCGCGGGAGGCGCTGGAACTCCTGGAGGTGGACGAACTGGGGCTGGACGACCTGGACCGCCGGGTGCTGCGGACGATCATTGAGAAGTTCGGCGGCGGTCCCGTGGGGCTGGAGACCATCGCCGCGGCTGTCAGCGAGGAGGCGGATACGGTTATGGACGTGGTGGAGCCATATCTCCTGCAGATGGGCTTTCTGGAACGGACGCCGCGGGGCCGGGTGGCGACGGCCCGTGCCTACGAACATCTGGGCATCCCCTACCCGCGGGCGGAGCAACCGACGCTCTTTTAGGCTGGGAGGCCGAGGACCTTCTCACGCACAGGCCAAGGGAGAGCCGGTTGCCTGTGGCTATATTCGGAGGGAGAAAGCGATGAATGGGATGGAGTGGATCGGCAGGATGCTGGTCTTTATGGGACTGGTGCTGGTTCTGATGGGCGGGCTCATCTGGCTGCTGGGGCGCTTCCCTGCGCTGGGGGAGTTCCCCGGCACGCTGCGGATTGAGCGCCCTGGTTTCACCTGCGTTGTGCCCATCCTGGGTTCCATTCTTCTGAGCCTGGTGCTGACCCTTCTTCTGAACATCATCCTGCGGCTCCTGAACCGCTGAAGGGCTTTATTGGGCTGGGGGAGCAGATACCCTATACAGCAGCGCCGGAGGCAAAAAGCCAAAGTTGAGGGAAGAAGGCCTCACCAAACACCCTCTCCCAACTTATGTCCGAACCTCCAGGATGCCCACTTGACAGCTCGAATGAAAGGTGCTATCATCAAAATCCCGCCCTTCGGAGTACCCCTCCCTTGAGAAAGGAGAACCGTCGCGAGGTCCGAAAGACGAAACTTGCCAGCCCGTATGGAGTGCTCCCGGATTCAGGTTGAAAGGAGGATCATGAACCGCAAACTTCTCACTGCAACCCTCTCTCTGCTCCTCGGCCTGGCCGCTGTGGCGGCGATTATGGCTGGGATGGCATTGAGAGAACCAGCGCACGTTGTTCTCGCACAGGTAGACCTGGTGAGCCTGGAGACGCCTTACTCTCAGAACTTTGATACGTTAGCTTCTACGGGCACTACCAGCACCTGGACGAACAACGTTACTCTTCTCGGATGGTATGCACAAATAACGACCACTCCGATTTCGGTATATAGAATTAGCGCTGGAACAGACAATACTGGCAGCCTTTACAGTTTTGGCATAACCAATACCACTGAACGCGCTCTCGGTTCTATCGCTTCTGGTACTGCTCCTACGATTTACTACGGTGTTCGGCTCCAGAACGACACTGGTTTCGCTATTACCGCTCTGGATATTGCGTATACTGGCGAGCAGTGGCGACAGGGCGGAAACACGGCGCAGCACACCCTGGCCTTTGCCTATCGGGTCGGCGACGTAGTAAATGACCTGACCAGCGGCACCTGGACCAGTGTGCCTGCACTGAATTTCGTGAGCCCGATCACCAATTCTGGGGCCATAACCGGAGCACTGAACGGCAACGACCCGGCCAATCGGCGGCAACTCTCGGCCACAATCAACGTGTTGATTTTGCCAGGCCAGGAAATTATGCTCCGGTGGATGGACATTAATGATCCGGGTAACGACCATGGCCTGGCCATTGATGACCTTTCCGTAACACCTCGCAGTAGTCCGGTTCTCCGAATCACCAAAGATGTGACACCGACAACCGACGTGAAATACCACGGCCAGGTGACGTACACTGTTCGCCTGGCGAACATCGGCGGGGTCAACGACACCGTCCTCCTCACCGACACCCTCCCCGCCGAGGTGGACTTCGGGCAGTGGATTGAGCGGCCGGAGGGGGCCACGGTGGACAACGATGTAATCACCTGGTCCGGCACGATCACCGCCGGGACGGCGGTCACCTTCTCCTTCACCGCTCAGCACGTCGGCAACTACGGCGACGTGGTCACCAACACCGCCGAGTTCCGGGGCACCTCCGAATCGGGCTCCGCTCAGGCTGTCTTTCGGGTGGAGAAGGCTTCAGTGAACGTCACGTTCTTCTACCACGACCTGGAGGACGCGGTCCTCTCCGGCGAGACCGTCCGCCTGTGCGGGGACTTCAATAGCTGGAACTGTGCCCAGATGACCGCCGACGCTGGAAACACCGTCTTCTCGCTGACGGTCTCCGGATTGGAGGTCGGGCAGGTCTATCAGTACAAGTACTACGTGGATTCTGCCAGCCTGGGCGAGAACAGCCGGTGGGATATGCTCAATACGAACAACCGCGTCCTCACCGTCACGAGCGGCCTGGAGACCGTCCACGATTACCGCAACGTGGTGGTCGGTTGGGCCAACCTCCAGTGGCCGTACACCCTCCAGACCGACCTCAACAAGCCGACCGCTCCAGTCTACGGGCGGGTGTACATCCAGAACGTCACCAACCCCTCCGGCGCAGGGCGCGGCATCAAGGCGGAAGTAGGCTACGGCACCAGCCCCAACCCGGCGACCTGGACCTGGTTCCCGATGACCTGGAACGCCCAGTACGGGAACGACGACGAGTTTATGGGCGTGATGACGCCGACGGCGGCGGGCGTCTACTCCTACGCCACCCGCTTTGACGGCAACTGGGGGCCGGGCAACCCCAACGCGGGCTGGACCTACGGCGACACCAACGGCAGCCCGCCCTTTGACCTGGACAAGACCGGCGTGCTGACCGTCGTCCTCTACGATGTGGCGCTGAGCAAGACGGCGCCGACGGAGCCGGTGGTGGTCCGCAGTGGCCAGGGCGCGCTGGTGACCTACACCCTCACCATCCAGAACCGCTCCACCATCACGCCGGTGGCGCCCATCACCCTCACAGATGTCCTTCCTGCGGGTTTTGTCTACGTGAACGAC
>JANXAH010000156.1 GCA_025062415.1 Anaerolineae bacterium
TGGCCTATCTGAACACGCTGGCCCGGAGCGTTCAGGAAGGCCGGGTGTCCATTGAGGAAGTGGACGAGGCCGTGCGTCGCGTCCTGCGGGTGAAACTTCGCGCCGGCCTCTTTGAGCGCCCGTTCACCGACCCCTCCCGCGCGGCCCGGGATATCCTGACCTCTCAGGCGCGGGACCTGGCCCGCCGGTTCGCCCGTCAGAGCATGGTGCTGCTCAAAAACGAGGGAGGCCTGCTTCCCCTGCAGGGCTTCCGCCGGATTCTGGTGGCCGGCCCCTTCGTCCACGCCCGGGGCGAACTCTTCGGCACCTGGACGATGGACGGCCGGGCCGAAGACGCCACGCCGATGGACGAAGCCCTGCGCCAGGTCGCCCCGAAGGATGTGGAACTCTGGTTCACCGACTGGAACGACCTGGCCCTTCGCTGGGCCCAGGAGGCGGATGCCGTTATCCTGCTGATGGGCGAACACCCGGCCCGCTCCGGCGAAAACAGCAACGTGAGCGACCTGGGATTGCCGCCGGGCCAGGCCGAATTCATCGCCGCGGTCGCCGCGCTGGGCCGCCCGACGGTCCTGGTCGTCTTCGCTGGCCGCCCGCTGGCCATCGCCCGGGAGGTCGCGCGGGTGCAGGCCGTGCTCTACGCCTGGCATCCGGGCATAGAGGGCGGAGCGGCGCTGGGAGAGGTCCTCTTCGGCCTGGCCGCCCCGGGTGGACGGCTGCCAGTGACCTTCCCGCGCGCCGCCGGACAGGTGCCTATCTACTACAACCACAAAAACTCCGGGCGCCCGCTGGGGCCGGAGAGGGGATTCTTGACCCGATACGTGGACCTGGACTCGTCGCCCCTGTTCCCCTTCGGCTACGGCCTGACCTATACGGCCTTTGAGTACGCCAACCTACGCTTAAGCAGCGACGTGATGCGCGGGCGCCTGGAAATCAGCGCCGACGTCACCAACGTCGGCGACCGCCCCGGCCGAGAGGTGGTGCAACTCTACGTCCGCGACCTGGTGGGTTCGCTCACCCGCCCGGTGCGCGAACTGAAAGATTTTCAGGCCCTGGAACTCCAACCGGGGGAGACGCGCCGCGTGACCTTCACGCTGACGGAGGAACAACTGGCCTTCACCCGCGCGGATGGGACACGGGGGGTAGAACCAGGCGCTTTTCACGTCTGGATTGCGCCAGATAGCCAGCGGGGCCTGAAAGGGGAATTCCGGATTTAGGGTCCTCTTCCCAGTATGGAGTGCACTCCGCAGGGATAACCGCCGACGCCCAACGAAAAACAGATGCGTTTTCCTGCCCTGCTTGACATCCTGAGCAATTCGGCTATATTAGTGGGTAGATGAAACCCACCGACGCTTTCCGGTTTTTCGGCCACTGGGGGCAGGGATTCGCTGCTATTGTCGCAGGATTCGGCCTGGTCCTGCTGACTTTTTCTGTCGCGGGTGCTCAGTCTGAGGTTCCCCCAGGTTCGGTGAGTGTCCTTTCTCCATACTGGCCGTGGGCTGTTGCGCGCTGGGAGCCGATTATCCTGGAAGAAGCGAACCGCCGCGGGTTAGACCCGGACTTCGTGGCCGCAGTTATCTGGACCGAATCTCTGGGACAGCCTCACACCCATAGCCCTGCAGGTGCGGTCGGGTTGATGGGAGTAATGCCCCGGGAGGCGGGTTTCTCCTGGCGCCCCGCGGCCGCGGAACTGGAAGACCCTGCTGTAAATGTTTTTTGGGGCACCCGCACGCTGGCTATCACCATTCGCCAGGCGCGCGGGGACCTGTTTCTGGCTTTGGCGGCCTATAATGGGGGATGGGAGCAGATTCATCTCCCTGGGCCCCGCCGATATGCGGAAGAAACGCTCTTGCATTACGTGCGATCTGTGGCTGTCCGGATGGGCCTCCCTTCATCGGGCCCATGGCTTGCAACCATCGCCGTCATAGATGAGCGAGCCCGCAACGGGTTCACCGTGTTGGGCCCCCATCTCCCCCTTACTCGCTATGGCGGACGCCCAATCCCTTTCCGGCTTCGTGATGCAGGTGTGGAAGGTCGCCCCACCGTCGTCGTCTATACGCCCCAGGTAGAAGGGAATCTGGATGGTCAGATTGGCCTGTGGCTGTGGCGAGATGGCAAAGTCGTTCGCTCCAACGGAGAAGTCCCAAGGACGCACCTGATCGTCACATCCCCCAACCAGTAGGCAAGACCCTCTCCTTGTCAAAATAGGGAGGATTGTGAGCGGAGAACGTGTCCTGATCGTGGACGACAGCAAGGAGGTCCTGGAAATCCTCCGTTTCCTCATTTTGGAGCCCAGAGGCTACCGGGTCTTAGAGGCGACAAACGGAGTGGATGGACTCCGACTGGCTCTGACGGAGCGACCGGACCTCCTGATTCTGGATGAACAGATGCCCGGGATGAACGGCCTGGATGTCATCCGGGCCCTCCAGGAGCAGAACGCTCAGATTCCAACAATCCTGATGACCGCGTTCGGCTCTGAGGAACTGGTGGTCCGGGCCTTCCGGATGGGCGTTCGGGATTACGTCATCAAGCCCTTTGAGCCGGAAGAGATGCTTAAGGCCGTAGAGCGGGCCCTGGCCGAGATCCGCCTGCGGGCGGAACGCGACCGCCTCATAACTCAACTGGAAGAGGCGAACCGACGCCTCCAGCAACAGGTTCAGGAACTCAATACCCTTTACTCCATCGGCCGGTCGGTGACCTCCAGATTGGACCTGGAGACTGTTCTCACACGGGTGGTAGAGGCTGCCGTCTTTCTGACCCGGGCAGAAGAGGGGCTACTTCTGCTCCTGGACCCCGAAAGCGGCGACTTGGTCCTGCGTGCGGCGAAAAATGTGGATACCAAACGGGCCCAGGAGATGCGAATTCGGCTTCAGGACACTCTTGCGGAGCAGGTCCTTCGCAGCGGCGAGCCGCTGTTGATCGGTGAGGGCCAAATCAAGGTCGTCACCGGCTATCTGGTCTATTCGCTGATCTACGCCCCTCTGCGAACGCCGGAACGGGGAACATTCGGCATTCTGGGCGTGACCCACCGGACGAAGGCCCGATCTTTCACGACCCATGATGTGCGTTTGCTCTGTGCTCTGGCCGATTACGCTGCTATCGCCCTGGAAAACGCCCGCCTCTACGAGGAAACGGAGACGGCCCGCCGAAAACTGGAGGCGGTCCTGCGAGAGACCGACGAAGCCGTCATCATTTTAGACCCACAACAGCGAATTCTTCTCTGCAACCCGGCCGCCAGTGCAGCCCTACGGATCTCCTCCACGGATGTGGTTGGCCGGCCTGCCGCCCAGGTCATCTCTAACCGCACGCTGCTGGACCTTTTCTTGAACGTGGCTCGTAGAAAACAGTCCCTCTATGCCGAGGTTCTCCTTGCTGGAGGACGGACTTATAACGCCCATCTGACACCCGTGGAAAGCGTCGGATATGTCCTGATGATGCAGGATATTACCCACTTGAAGGAGCTGGATCGGGTCAAGTCGGAATTCCTGGCGACAGTCTCCCACGATCTCCGGACTCCTCTGACCGCCATTCGGGGATATGTAGACCTCCTGGAAAAAGTGGGGCCATTGAATGAACAGCAACGGGAATTTGTGGACCGGGTCCGTCGGAGCATCGCCCACATCGCAGCCCTGATCGGAGACCTGCTGGAACTGGGCCGGATTGAGGCCGACTACGACCTGGAAATGGAGCCCCTCCATCTGGAAAGCGTCATTGACGCTGTGGTAGAGAGTTTCCGACCCCTGCTGGAGGAGAAGAAACTGACCCTGTATTGGGAACCTAAGCCATTGCCACTTATTCGGGGAAATCCTCGTCGGCTCCGACAGGTTATGGAGAATCTCCTCAGCAACGCGGTAAAATACAATCGTGAGGGCGGATGGATTGCGGTCAGCGCAGACCAGCAGGATGGGTACATCATTGTGCGCGTGGCGGATAGCGGAATCGGAATCTCCCCGGAGGACCTGCCGCATATTTTTGAACGCTTCTACCGGGGCCAGGGGCCAGAAGTGGAGGAGATAGAAGGAACGGGATTGGGGCTGGCCATCGTCAAATCGGTGATAGAAAAGCACGGAGGACGTATCTGGGTGGAGAGTCAGCCTGGGAAAGGTTCAGTGTTCACGTTTCTGCTCCACACGATGGAAGACAATCCGCCCCTCTTTCGCCCGCTGAATACTGCCCCGGGCGAGTGAGGGCGGGGGGCCGGGGGCGGCGGCCCGCCTTGCGGCGGGCCGCCGCCCCCCGCCCCCCCCCCCACACACCCCCCGGGCCGGAATCAGCGGGCGTAAGAGGGGCGGGTTGTCGTCCATCCTGTGGAGCAGAAACCTGAAAACCGAAACTTTCCCAGGCTGTCACTCCAC
>JANXAH010000010.1 GCA_025062415.1 Anaerolineae bacterium
CGGCGATTATCAGGCGCGCAACGCTCAGATCCGTTCAAGTTGCAGTCGCCGCAGCGCCCTCCTGCGGGGGCGCCGCCCGCGCGCCGCCCCGCCCCCCCCCGCCGGCCCCCCCCCCCCCCCCCCCCCCCCCCCCCCCCCCCCCCCCCCCCCCCCCCCAACACCCCTCATACCTTCGGAGGAGAGACCTATGGCTGAACGGAGCGAACTCTGGGGATTGACCGCGGTGCCGGGGATCCGGGTGGGCCATGCCACCGACCCGGTCGGGCTGACGGGCTGTACCGTTGTCCTGTGTGAGGAAGGGGCCGTGGGCGGCGTAGACCAGCGGGGCGGCGCTCCCGGCACCCGTGAGACCGACCTGCTGCACCCGATGCACCTGGTGGAAAAAGTCCATGCGGTGCTGCTGACCGGCGGCTCGGCCTTCGGCCTCGCCGCCGCCGACGGCGTGATGCGGTATCTGGAGGAGCGCGGCGTTGGCTTTGACACCGCTGTGGCGAAAGTTCCCATCGTCCCTGCGGCGGTCATCTTTGACCTGAACCTGGGCGACCCGAAGGCGCGGCCGGACGCGGCGATGGGCTATGCTGCCTGCCAGGCCGCGTCCGACGGCCCTGTCCCCGAAGGGAACGTCGGCGCGGGGACGGGGGCCAGCGCGGGGAAACTCCTGGGAGTTGCCCGCGCGATGAAGACCGGCCTCGGCACCGCGGCGGTCCGTATGCAAGACGGCCTCGTCGTCGCTGCCCTGATGGTCGTCAACCCCCTGGGCAACGTCGTGGACCCTCAGACCGGGCAGATTCTGGCCGGGGTCCGTCCACCGGATGCAGACTTCCCCGCCGACGCGCTTTCCATCCTGCGGTTTCTCCACGAGCAGGGGATTCTACGCCCCTTCCCGGCCCACAACACCGTCATCGGCGTTGTGGCGACCAACGCCCGGCTCGCCAAGGAACAGGTCAACAAAGTCGCCCAGATGGCCCAGGACGGGATCGCCCGCGCCGTCCGCCCGGCCCATACAATGTTTGACGGCGACACCCTCTTCGCCCTGGCGACCGGAGAAAAACCCGCCGACGTCAACGTGGTGGGGGCCTTCGCCGCAGAGGCCGTGGCGCAGGCCATCGTGCGGGCGGCAAGGGCGGCGGAGAGCGCTGGTGGCCTCCCAGCCTGGCGCGATCTCTTTGGCAAATCGGAGGCTATGAGGTAAAATACATTCACCCTCACCAGATCAGCCGATCAGGAGCGGAAAGAATGTCTATTGCGAAACCCCAAACGGTATCCGTTGAGGCCATTGAACGTGACCCGAGATACTGGCTAAAACAACTTCTGGCAGGGCAAACGCTCACCTTGGTAGATTCTGAGGGAGTACCCGTCGCCGTGATGATTTCTCTCCATTCCTCTACTTCTGAAGCCGACTATCTCTCCTGGGAAGCCCAATGGGATGCCTTAGTCCATAACGTCAGCCGAGCCTGGAAAAGTGATAAAAGCGCGATAGAAATCCTGGAAGAGATGCGACGATGAGACTCGTGATAGACGCCAGTGTCTTTGTAGCGGCTGTCCGGGAAGAAGAACAGCACTATAAGAGCAGTCGTGAATTCCTGCGAAAGATACAGTTTGCCGCCGGTGCTGTGTTGTGTCCGACTCTGATTTTGCCAGAATGCGCAGCCGCTATTATCAGGGCCACCGGTGACGCGGCCCTTGCCAGAACTGTGCTCCGCCTGATTCAGAACTTCCCCAGAATTCAACTTGTACCTGTTGAACTTTCTACGGCAAACTGGGCCGCTCAGTTGGCAATAGAATATCGTTTTAGAGGCGCTGATTCGGTTTACGTTGCGACAGCTGAGATGTTCCAGGCTATACTGATTACCTGGGATGGCGAGATGTTAAAACGCTCTCCATCTGAAATCCCGGTGCTTTCACCGGAGGAATGGCTGAAACGCCTCTCTTCCTGAAACCGAGTAGAGGAGGACCTCTATGCCCAATCCTGAGCTGCAGACCATCGCCACCGTCCTGCTGGAACGGCTTCGGCAATTTCAGCCCGTTGTCGTTACGGAAGATGTGGGGACTGTCATAGAGGTCGGGGATGGCATCGCCCGTGCCTCCGGACTCCCCACCGTACAGATGAGCGAACTGGTCTCCTTTCCCGACGGCACGTTGGGGATGGCTTTCAACCTGGAAGTGGATAACGTCGGCATCATCATTCTGGGGGATTACACCAACATCCGGGAGGGCGACATCGTCCGCCGGACTGGGCGCATTGTCTCCGTCCCGGTGGGAGAGGCCCTGTTGGGCCGGGTCGTGGACCCGCTGGGACGTCCCATAGACGGCAAGGGTCCCATCCGCACCGACCGGTACCGCCCCATTGAGCGCATCGCCCCTGGCGTTGTCCTCCGTCAGAATGTAGACACCCCTGTCCAGACTGGCATCAAGGCTATAGACGCAATGATCCCCATTGGCCGGGGGCAGCGGGAACTCATCATCGGCGACCGTCAGACCGGCAAGACCGCCATCGCCATAGACACTATCATCAACCAGAAGGGCCAGAACCTCATCTGCATCTATGTCGCCATCGGGCAGAAGCGGGCCCAGATTCGGCAGGTGGTGGCGACGCTGGAACGGTATGGCGCGATGGAACACACCATTGTCGTGGCGGCCTCAGCGTCGGAGCCGGCCGCGCTCCAGTACATTGCCCCCTATGCGGGCTGCGCGATGGGGGAAGAGTTTATGGAGCAGGGGCAGGACGCTCTGGTCATCTATGACGATCTCTCCAAGCACGCCTGGGCCTACCGCCAGGTGAGTCTGCTCCTGCGCCGCCCGCCGGGCCGGGAGGCCTATCCTGGCGACATCTTCTATCTCCACTCCCGCCTGCTGGAACGGGCTGCCCGCCTGGCAAACCACTGGATCATCGTCCCAAAGGGCGCCCCCGAAGGGGTGACGGAAGGGGTGGATGGTCAGGTCTACATCGGCCCTCTGGGCAAAGAGCGCGCCGAGGAGAAGTTGAGGGAACTGGGGAATAACTACGAAATCCGCAAGAAGCCCGGTACGGGTGGAAGCCTGACCGCGCTCCCCATTGTGGAGACTCTGCTGGGCGACGTCACCGCCTACATTCCCACCAACGTCATCTCCATCACCGACGGGCAGATTTATCTGGAGACGGACCTCTTCAACGCGGGCATCCGCCCTGCCATCAATGTGGGTATCTCCGTCTCCCGCGTCGGCGGCGATGCCCAGACGAAGGCGATGAAGCAGGTGGCAGGCGGCCTGCGGCTGGATATGGCCAGTTACCAGGAACTGGCCGCCTTCGCCCAACTGGGCTCCGAACTGGATGAGGCCACCCAACGGAAACTGGACCGGGGCCGTCGTCTCACCGAAATCCTCAAACAGCCCCAGTACGAGCCAGTTCCGCTGGAGGAACAGGTGATGATTATCTACGCGGGCACTAAAGGCTACGTAGACCATGTGCCCGTGGCGAAGGTTCGGGAATACGAACGGGCGTTTCTGAATTTTATGCGGACGATGCATCCGGAGGTGGGCGCGGACATTGCGGCCCGCAAAGAGTTGACGAAAGAGACCGAAGCGGCCCTGCGAGCAGCGCTGGAGGAGTTTAACCGACAATGGAAGCCCTGATCGGGCAGGAGGATACCGGATGCCGAGATCTGGCTGAAAGGAGACGTCCGAGATGGGCGAATCGTACGGAGGCTGAAAGCGATGGAGACTCTGCGGGAGATCCGCCGACGTATCCGCAGCGTCCAGAACTTGGCCCAAATGACCCGCGCGATGGAGGCGGTCTCCGCCTCTAAAGTGCAGAAGGCCCAGGCCGCCGTTCTGGCGACCCGCCCCTATGCCCATCGGGCCTGGGAGGTCATTGTCAACCTCTCCAGCGTCAGAGGCATTCCCCCCCATCCACTGCTGACGATTCGGGAGCCCGTCCGCACCGCGCTGATGGTGGTCTTCACCAGCGACCGGGGACTCTGTGGTGCCTACAATCACAACGTCCTGCGTGCAGCCACCGACTATGCCCGGATGCTGGGGGTACCGGTACGTTACGTCGCAGTCGGCAAGCGGGGGCGGGATATGCTCTGGCGGATGCGCGCGCCGCTGGTGGCGGAGTTCCACGGCTTGCCCGCTGTCCCTCGCCTCACCGATGTAACTCCCATTGCCTGTCTGGCGATGGACGAATTCCTCTATGGGAGAGCAGATGCCGTCTTTCTGGCCTACACGGACTTCATCCACCTGCTCCGCCAGCAGCCTGTGGTGAAGCGCCTGCTGCCACTCCATCCCACCCGTCTGGAGGAGCAGGCAGTTAGCGAGTACGTGGTAGATATGCAGCCTGCGGGGGCGGCGGATTATATCTACGAGCCATCGCCCGAGGCTCTGCTGAACGTCGTTCTGCCCCGCTTCATTGAACTGCAGGTCTATCAGGCTGCACTGGAGGCGGCCACCAGCGAGCACGCGGCCCGGCGAGCAGCGATGCGCAACGCCACCGACAATGCCGAAGAACTTATTCGGGACCTGACGATCCTTCGCAACAAGGCCCGCCAGCATGCCATCACTAAAGAGTTGCTGGATATCGCCGGGGGCGCGGAGGCCCTGCGGCAACTGCAGGAAGCAGTGGGATGACCGAACTGGAGGAAATCATCAGCCAACTGCGGGCGATAGGCGCTCGCCGGATTATCCTCTTCGGCTCTCAAGCCCGAGGCAGAGCCCGCCGGGGGAGCGATATTGATCTGCTGGTCATTGCGGAGAAAGCCCTGAAAGCCTACCTGTTCTCTCAGGGCGAAGAGCCCCCTCCGACCCACTCTATTGCCCGGCTGTGTTCGGCCGCCGCCCGGTTTGACCCGGCCTTCCAGACCCTCCGCTCCGAGGTGAAGAAATTGACCCCCTACTACGTGGATGCCCGGGACCCAAGCGCGTTGGAGGAAATTCCGGCCCTCTACTTTGAGGCGTCAGATGCGGAGGAAGCGATACGGCTGGCAGAGAAGACCCTCCAGGCCGTCAAAGAACGTTTTCCAGCAGGAAGTCCAAGATGAAGTGTTTCTGCAGACACCCCTTTCCAGTATTCTAACAGGAGGTGCCCCCTATGCCTCGTCAGGCTGTCGGCAGAGTGGTGCAGATTAAGGGCGGCGTGGTGGACGTGGAGTTTGCCCCCGAAGACCTTCCGGACATCTACAGCGCAGTGGAGATTCCGCTGAACGGCCGCCGGCTGGTTCTGGAAGTGGAGCAGCAACTCCCCAACAACTGGGTCCGCTGTGTAGCGATGGACACCACCGACGGTCTCCGGCGTGGTCTACCGGCCTACACTACCGGAGAGCCCATCAAAGTCCCGGTGGGGCCGGGAACCCTGGGCCGCATCTTCAACGTCCTGGGCGAGCCCATAGATGGCAAGGGTCCCGTGGAGGCTGTGGACTACTGGCCCATCCATCGTCCTGCCCCGCCCTACGAGGAGCAGGCGACCTTCAGCGAGTTCTTTGAAACCGGTATCAAAGTCATTGACCTCATTGCTCCCTTCACCCGGGGCGGGAAGACGGGCGTTTTCGGCGGGGCCGGCGTCGGGAAAACCGTCATCATCGCCGAACTGATGTACACCATTGCCAAGTACCATGGCGGCGTCTCTGTCTTCGGTGGCGTAGGCGAGCGGAGCCGTGAGGGCACGGAGTTCTACCTGGCCCTCACCGAGATGGGCGTCATAGACCGGGCCGTGATGGTCTTCGGACAGATGAATGAGCCCCCGGGCGTCCGCTTCCGCGTTGGCCTCACCGCGCTGACAATGGCCGAATATTTCCGGGACCAGGGGATGGACGTCCTGCTCTTCATTGACAACATTTATCGCTTCGTGATGGCCGGGATGGAGGTCTCGGCGCTTCTGGGTCGGATGCCCAGCGCGGTGGGCTATCAACCGACGTTGGGGACCGATATGGGAGAACTCCAGGAGCGCATCACCAGCACCCGCCGGGGCTCTATCACCTCCATGCAGGCCGTCTACGTCCCCGCCGACGACTACTCCGACCCCGGCCCGGTGACTACCTTCGCGCACTTGGACGCGACCATTGCGTTGGAGCGGCGGCTGGCAGCTCAGGGGCTCTACCCTGCCGTAGACCCCCTGGCCTCCACCTCTCGCATCCTGGACCCGCGCATCGTCGGGGAAGAGCACTACCACGTGGCGCGCGAGGTCCAGCGGGTGCTTCAGCGCTACCAGGACCTCCAGGACATCATCGCCATCCTGGGTGTGGAGGAACTCTCCGAAGAGGACAAACTGACTGTGGCGCGGGCCCGCAAGATTCAGCGGTTCCTCACCCAGCCGATGCACGTAGCGGAGCGGTTCACCGGGCGGCCAGGCCGCTACGTCCCCATTGAAGAGACCGTTCGCGGCTTCCGGGAGATTCTGGAGGGGAAGCACGACGACCTGCCGGAAGAGGCTTTCTACATGGTCGGCACTATTGACGAGGCGGTAGAGAAGGCCCGGCGGTTGTAGAGAAACGTCCTTCCTGTTGCGGCAGCAGTGCCGTACAAAAGTGACCCTTTGTGGAGACTACTATGCCTCTGCGACTGGAAATCGTCACTCCCGAACGGCAACTTTTCAGCGGCGAGGTGGATTCCGTCCTGCTTCCCGGAGCGGAGGGGAAACTGGGCATCCTTCCTCGCCACGCGCCTCTGATGACTGCACTGACGGTAGGAGAACTGTTGGCCCGGCGGGGAGAGGAAGAACTTCTCTTTGCCATTCACGGAGGCTTTGCCCAGGTCCTTCCAGATCGGGTCATCGTTCTGGCAGACGTCGGGGAGCGGGCGGAGGAGGTAGACGTAGAGCGGGCTGAACGGGCCCGACGGGAGGCAGAGGAACTCCTGAAGAAGGAGCCGCCGCCGGAAACCCGGGCGGAGGCCTTGATGGCCCTGCGAAAGGCCCAACTGCGCTTGAAGGTCGCCCGACGTTGTCACGGCCCCGTCCGTCCGCCAGAGGAGTAGTCCAATGGCCGAAACCCGGATTGATCGTCTCGCCATCGCGACCGTCGCCGGAAGCCAGGCCGAGGAACTGACTCGGACGCTGGTCAGGGAGGGATTCTACGTCACAGAAATAGACTCCACCAGTGGCTTCTTCCAGGAAGCAACGGTCTCCCTCCTCATTGGTCTGGAGGCTTCGCGCTTGTCGCGACTCCTCCAACTGATCCGGACGCTCTGTCGTCCCTATGTCCGCTATGTCCCGGTCCATCTGGAGGTTGCAATGGCGGAAATTCAGCCACTGATGATGGAAACCCAGGTCGGCGGGGCAACTATCTTTATCCTCAACGTGGAACGTTTTGAACAGGTGTAGCGATGAAACTGATGATCGTCATTCTGCGGGACGGGGATGCTGGGGCTGTCGTGGACCGACTGGTTCACGAAGGGTATCGGGTCACCCGGATTGCCAGTACCGGGGGATTCTTGCGGCGGGGGAACGTTACGTTGCTAATCGGAGTAGAGAACCATCAGGTGGACGCCGTCGTGGATCTGCTGCGAGGAACCTGTGGTCCGCCCGAACCGGGACAACACCGGGCGACCATCTTTGTGGTGGAGGCCGTTCACTTTGAGCAGGTCTGACGCGCCGTGCGCCGGGCCAAACGGTTCATCCAGGCAACCATTCCCCAGGTAATTCCCCAGTGGAGGAGAATCGCCAGCCAGAGGTTGCTGGCCTGCAGGTAGAGAAAAGCGCTCAGCGGCGCCATCATCATCCGGAGCAGTGCCAGTGGCCTCTGGTCTGGCCTCCGAAGGGCCCTGTGCCACCAGGGGTTTAGGGCCGCCTCCAGGAGCACGATCCCCAGACCTGCCCATGTCCCCCAGTACGGCCCCAGCGCGACCACCGGCCCGTTCCGGTAGAACATCCAGTGGACTTCGTGAAAAATGGCCTCTCGCAAGGAGGCCCACGGGCCCATCCGAAGTTCCACCCAGTGATGGCCTCTTTCCATCCACCCGCTCAGCGCCAGTAGCCCCCAGGAGGTTATCCCCAAAAAGACGGCCCACCCAATGCCCTGTGTCCACTGCGTCCATGCCAGGAGCAATTCCTCGGGGGAGATGGAAGTCCCGAAGAGGAGAGGTAGAGGCCAGAGGCCGAATGCGCGCTCCAGAATTGCCTCTTGCCCCCACAGGAGAGCCCCAAACGGAAGCCCAATGTAGTAGAAGAAACGGACAAGATGAATCAGCGGAGGAAGAATACCCGCGGTTTCCAATCGTTCAGCCCAGGCGCGCCCCTTTGGCCAGTGCCAGAAGTGCCAGGCGAACTGGGTCGCCACCCCGGCAAGGAGGACGGAGAGGCCCGGCCAGAGCCAGCGGTCAGGCAGGGACATAGTTCTCCTTCTTCAGGGGAACCTCTATCCGTACCGTTGTTCCCTGACCTGGTGCTGAACGGATGAAGAACTTTCCACCCGCCAGTTCCGCCCGTTCCTTCATATTCAGCATCCCCAAGCTGCCCCGCTCTTCGTACCCCCGCTCCAGAATCGCCGGGTCAAACCCTACGCCGTCATCCTCCACTTCTGCGACGAATAGGTCCCCCTGAACTCGCATCCGGACCCAAATGTTACTGGCACGGGCGTGCTTGCGGGCATTGCTGATGGCCTCTTCCAGGATATAGAAGATAATTCCCTGCTGGTCTTTATCCAAACGGCGGTCTACCCCCTCCGGCGCTTCCAGGTGGATAGGGAGGGGGTCCGTCTCCATCCGTTTGGCGATATATTGCTCCATTGCTGCTCGCAGCCCCTGCGTCTCCAGGATTAGGGGGCGGAGCGTAAAGAGCATATGGCGGATTTCCTTCGTAGTCCGGCGGGCCAGTTCTTCAATACGAGCCAGTTCTTCTGCCACTTCCTGGGGACGTTCGTTGAGCAGCATGCGGGCGTAGTTCAACCGCATTGCGATGGCTGCGATGGATTGAGTGGGGCCGTCGTGGAGGTCGCGTGCCAGTTTCTTGCGGGCGTCCTCCTCTACTGTGACGATTCGCTCTTTCTCTTCCAGGAGACTTTCGTATAAGCGGGCGTTCTGCAGGGCCACCGTCCCCTGGTTGCAGAGAGCGACTAACAGGTCCTGGTATTCGGGGGTAAACGTTCCCGCTTGAGGGCTGCCAAAGACGGCGACACCAAAGGTCTCAAAACCAGCCCGCAGGGGAACGACCATAGCCTCCCGACACTGGTGGAGAGCGATAAAGCGACTCAATTCGGGATCAGTGCCAGGTTGAGGGAAAAGGGCAGGTTCTGCGCTCCGAAGAACAGTCGCTAAAATTCCCGTGCTCCCCTCTAATGTGACCTGGTGGTCCCGATAGGGAATGTGACGAGCCGCTGCGACCCACAACTGGTCCCGACGGAAGAGGAGGATCAGGCCGACCAGAGGGACCTTCTGCCCGCTTAGTTCGTGAAGGCCAATTTCTGCCACGTCCAGAATGGCTTCCAGAACTCGCTGATAGTTCAGCGTGGCGGTCAGCGTACTAGCTAACTCAAAAATCAACCGGGCTTGCTGTTGCCGGGCTCGGAGACGCCGGAGCTCTTCCTCCTCTTCCATCTGGCATACCTGTGCTACCCGTTGCTTCATTTGTGCCCCAATCCATCCCGTTAGAACAGCCGTTAGAAACAGGACGGCCAGGTTCCCCGCCCGCGGCAGGATGTATTGATTGAGAACATCGCTATAGGCAAGGGAAGGGGCATTGACAAGACCGGGAGCCAGGTAGCCTAAAGCGAGGAGAAGAGCGACCAGAATGCTGACCCAGAGGGAAAAGCGAAGCGCGGCAGTGATGATGGGTAGAAGTCCGAAGAAAAGGAGGGGGCTATTCGGGCCTCCAGAGGCTACCATCAATCCGATGGCCAACATCGTGTCGGTGACGAGCGCGGCCAGCGGAAGGGGCTCCGGGAACAAACGCACCGCCAGCAGAAGCGTCAGGACCAGGTTGTAGAGCGCGCCGATACCGATCAGGATCGCCAGGGAAAGGGTTTGAGGACCACCAAAGCCGCGAGTCTTATCCAGAAAGGCAACCACAAGGACGGTCAGCAGAAGAAGCCACCGCAGGTTGCTGACCACCCATTCTACCTGCAAGCGTTGCCGGAGGCTATCCAGCATAGGGGAAAACCCTGAGGAATAAAAGCCGCCTCCCCTAAGGGTGGCGGCCGATTCTGGTGGGCGCGAAGGGATTCGAACCCCTGACCTCCACAATGTGAGTGTGGCGCTCTAACCAGCTGAGCTACGCGCCCAGGCTTATTATAGCATCTTTTGTGAAAAGAGCAAGCGACATCATTCTCTTGACTTTACTCGCATCTCCAAGCGGGTCTGAGGATTCAGGCTCCTCGGGCATCTGCAGCGTCGGAACGCAGCGCCAGGCCCGTGAACATTCGTCAGAAAGCCGTTTCAGGTCATCCATCTCCTGCTCCTTGCTGCCCGCTTTCCACTTGACAAACCCTCCCTTCTGCAGTAAGATGAAATTGGCCGTGCTAGACGGGGAGCTGGCGGTGCCCTGTACCCGCAATCCGCCATAGCGGGGTCGAATCCCTTCCTGAGGGCTCACGCCGTCCGGGACTGCTCCCAACAGCCGGTGTTGAAGGGTGGGTCCTGCGCGGCAGGAGCCTCCAAACCCCGCCAGGTCCGGAAGGAAGCAACGGTAAGGAGTCCCTCCTGGGTGCCGCAGGGGTGCCTGCCCGGAGCTGGTAGGTGGGGGAAAGTCGGGCGGCCAGGCTCGACGGAAGGTGCACGGCCACTTTTCTTTCCGGACGCAGAATAGTGCCGATAGTTCCTTCGGATACGGGGGCCGTGTCTCTTCGCTCCCTCTTCGCGTTTCACCCTGAGGTTCTCGCCCGCGGGGCGGCGACTCTGGCTGCCCTCGCCTTTGTGGGGTTCCTGCTTGCCGGTTACCACGACCGTCTCACTCCGGTGACCCTGGTGGTGGACGGTACGGAACGCCGGGTGTGGACCCATCAGGACACTGTCGGCGGGCTGCTGGCCGATCGGGGCTTTGCCCTGGGGGAGAAGGACTGGGTCTCCCATGCACTGAACCACCCCCTCCGGCCCGGAATGACCATTGAAGTCCGTCGCGCCCGCCCCGTCCTCGTCCGGGCCGACGGTCATTCCACACTGGTCTGGACTCACAATCCCCAGGTCCAGGCCGCTCTGGGCGAAGCTGGGGTTTCCCTCCGTCCCGGTGACGAGGTTCACACAACCTCCTGTGACCAAGCTATAGACATTCCGGCCTGTCAGAACTCAGACGCTCCTGTTCTCATCGTGGAGGTTCGCCGCGCCGTGCCCGTGACTCTGCACGAGGACGGGCGAACCCTCCGTTTTACCACCACTGCCTCCACTGTGGGGCAGGCCTTAGAGCGCCTGGGCCTGAACGTCTATCTGGCGGACCGGGTCCAGCCCGATCTTGGCCATCCGGTTTCCGCTGGAATGCATATCTATATAGACCGCTCCCGTCCGGTGACTGTAGAGATAGATGGGAAGCGGCTCCGTACCCGCACCCACCGTTCCTCAGTAGGGGAGGTCCTGGCGGATCTGGGCATCGTTCTGGTGGGGCAGGACTATACTGACCCGCCGCCGGATGCGCCGCTGAGCGAGGAGACGATCATCCGGGTCGTCCGGGTTGCCGAGGAGTTCCAGATCCAACAGGAACCCATCCCTTTCCAGACCCGCTGGCAGCCGGATCCGGACCTGGAGATAGACCATCGGCGGGTCCTGCAGGAGGGAATGCCAGGTCTTCTTCATCGCCGCTGGCGGGTCCGTTACGAGAACGGCGTGGAGGTCTCCCGAACGCTGGAGAATGAATACGTTGCTGTCCCACCGACGGATAAAATCATCGGCTATGGGACGAAGATTATTGTCCGACAACTGGAGACGCCTGAAGGGACGGTGGAGTACTGGCGGGTGATTCGGATGCTGGCCACCTCCTACAGCGCTTCTACGGCGGGGGTTCCCCGGAGCAGTCCCTACTACGGACGCACGCGGCTGGGCCTTCCGATGCGGCGGGGCATTGTTGCGGTGGACCCCCGGGTGATTCCCCTGGGTTCCCGGGTCTATGTCCCCGGATATGGAGTTGGCCTGGCCGCCGACACGGGCGGCGCGATCAAGGGTCGTCGGATTGACCTGGGCTACAACGACGAGGA
>JANXAH010000247.1 GCA_025062415.1 Anaerolineae bacterium
AGGCTGTTAGCCTGTAACGGATGCAGGCCTGGTGGCCTGCGTTACCTGCGCAGGCTGTTCGCCTGTTTGCAGACCTGGCGGCCTGCGCTACAGCGCCGCGGGTCCCCGGAGAACCCGAATTTTTAGACCTGTTCTAAAGCAGGTCGTTCCGCCGTATCTCCTGGAGCCGCCGGACAATTTCCCGGACCTCCTGCTCCCGCTCCACCGGGCAGACCAGAAGCGCGTCGTCGGTATCCACAATGATGAGGTCCTCCAGGCCGATGGTAGCGATAAGGCGGCGACCTCCGAAAACGATGATGTTGCGGGTATCTATCCCCAGGTGTTCCCCCACGACCACGTTGCCGTCAGCGTCGGCGGGGAGAATTTCCCGCATACTGGACCAGTTCCCCACGTCCGACCAACCGATGTCCACCGGAATCACGACCACGTCCTGAGCCCCCTCCATCACCCCGTAGTCAATGGACTGGGTCGCCAGTTCGGGCCATAAGCGCGCCAGCGTGGGCTCGTACGCTGGAGTCCCCAGCACAGCGTCCACCTGCATCAGGACGTCGTAGAGGTCCGGCATCTGACGGGAGATCTCCTCCAGAATTCGGTCCACCCGCCAGATGAACATCCCGCTGTTCCACGTATAGAGGCCGGATTCCACCATCTGAAAGGCCGTCTCCGCGCTGGGCTTCTCGGTGAACCGCTTTGCCCGGTAGACGGTGAATCCGTCCACTTCGTAGAGTCTCTCTCCCTGCAGAATGTAGCCGAAACCGGTAGAGGGGAAGGACGGGGTGATGCCCAGGGTGACCAGATGGCCCTTCCCCGCGACCTGTGCGGCGGCCAGAAGGGCCCGCCGGAAGGTCTCCACATCCCGGATGAAGTGGTCGGCGGTGAGGACGGCCATCACGGCCTGGGGGTCCCGACGGTGCAGGTGAATGGCGCCCAGGCCGATAGCGGGGGCCGTTCCCCGGCCCACAGGCTCCACCAGGAAGTTCCCGACGGGGAGTTCCGGGGCCTGGATCATCAGCGACTCTACCTGGTCGGCCCCAGTCACCACGAAAATTTCCTCCGGCTGAAAGATGGGCGCAATCCGGTCCACTGCGTGTTCAAACATTGTCCGCTCCCCAACCAGCATCAGGGCCTGCTTGGGGCGGGCCCGGCGGCTCAGAGGCCACAGCCGCGTTCCCCCGCCGCCGGCCATAATCAGGGCGTAGAAGGATGACATAGACACCTCCGATTCAGGATTTGAAAATCCGGATGGGTGTGCCGACCCGTTCGTCTCCCTGGATGAAATCGTCCTCCGCGCCGCCGACGGGGTAAACCCAGCGGTAAATCCAGCGCGCCGCGTCTATGGAGACGTTGACGCACCCGTGACTTCGGCGGGCGCCAAAATCGTTGTGCCAGTAGGTCCCGTGGATGGCTGCCCCGCTGCGGTCAAAGAAGACGTTCCAAGGCACCCCCGGCAGGTCAAAGAGGTCCGCCGGGACCGGGTCCTCCGGCTTCTGGGGACGATTGCTCATATGTCGGGAGACCTGTTTGAGGATGACAACGTGGTCCCCCTCCGGCGTGGAGAGGTCCTCCTCCGTCCCGTCCGGCAGCACCCGTTTGCCAATGCCCGAGGCGCAGCGGGTGGTGAAGACGATGCGGTTCCCCTCGTAGCAGGTTACCGTCTGCTTGGAGAGGTCAATCTCTATCCGCTTGGCCCCGACGAAGGGGCGGATGGGAGCCAGTTCTCGCCGGGAGAGCCGCCGGATGTCGGTCGCCAGGACCCACTGATAGGCGGTGGGGGGGAGTTCGTCGTAGATTTTGTACCAGGCATTGCCCTGGTCGTCCCACGCGATGCCCACGACGTGGTAGGTGGTCCCATTGTAGAAACGGTAGACGACGCGCGCCTGCGGATGGGGCTCCTCCCGCGCGTCGGTGTAGGGGACGCAGACCTCTCCCCAGAAGCCCCAGTCGCCGAGGTTCGTTTCAGGGGACTGAGGCGGCCAGACCCACATCGGCTGGACAAAGGCGGAGAAGACGTAGCCGTCGGGCGTCTCGTACCAGAGGTCGTTGTAGGAGTTCAGACCGGGAGCCCGAACCTCCCGGACGATGGGGAAGACCTCGTCCCGGCCCCAACCTCCGATGCGCCGGGCGTCCCGTTTCGGGGCATCATAAAGGATGACTGGATGGATAGCGCGGCCCATACGCACAGGCCCGCCGGAGAGAGGCCGCCAGAGTCCACGCGCCCCCGGAAGCACCAGCGCTCCCAGAGCGGAGAGGGAAAGCGTGAGAAATTCGCGGCGGGTGTACACCTGACCGACCTCCGTCCAGGATTTTTTTACCCTCTGAAGTCCAAAATCCAGCGGACCAAGTTGATCAGGATCAACAGCGCACCCTCCCAGCGGGAGATAATCCAGCCAGTGCGCATCAGGAAGACCACCACCAGGATCACCATCCCGGTCAGCACCCACAGGCTGCTGTGGACGCTGGGGTCCACCGTCATTGGACGCAGAGTGGCTGCCAGCCCCAATACTCCCAGCAGGTTAAAGATATCGCTGCCGATCAGATTGCCGGCGGAGATGCCGTGTCGCCCGCGCAGGACGGCCACCAGAGAGGTGGCGAATTCTGGCGCCGAGGTGCCCGCGGCGACAATGGTCACACCGATCGCCCATTCCGAAACCCCCGCGAGACGGGCCAGGGCGACCGCCCCCTCCACCAGGAAGTGTCCCCCTCCCACGACCAGCGCCAGTCCTCCCAGCAGACGGGGAACCTCGTACCAGTGAAACTCTCCGATGGGGATTTCCTCCACCGGTTCCCGGCGGTAGATCAGGAAGCCGATGTAGGCGACCAGCAGGAGTATCAACACGATCCCTTCCCACCGGGCGATCTGTAAGTCCAGGAAAAACAGGTTCAGCAACAGGGTGGTCGCGATCAACACCCCTCCATCCCGCACGACCATTGTGGGCGAGGTTGCGAGGGCTCGCACCAGGGCCACTCCCCCCAGGATAAATCCCAGGTTGAAAATGTTGGAGCCCACGACGTTGCCTACAGAGATGTCCCCCTGACCCCTCAGCGCAGCGCCCACGGTCACTGCGAATTCAGGCGACGAGGTGCCGATGGCGACAATGGTCAGGCCGATGACCAGTTCGGAAAGTCCCAGCCGTCGGGCGATCCGGGCGGCGGCTTCCACCACCCAGACCGCTCCCCACCACAGGGCCAGAACGCTGAGGAGAATGAGTAGGATGTTCAGGACGATGGTCTGCACAGCACCCTCCTTCATCCATCAAACTTCATTGGAAACAGGACGCAGAGAAGCGCGGCGGCGCGGATTTTCTTTATTTTCCAGGCATATCCTGACAAAGGCCGAACTGCAGCAGCCGGTTATTGCTCCAGGAACCCGGCATGTTCCCGACTACTCGTAGACCTTCTCCTCCGCCTGTTCCGCCTCCGGCGCGTCGGCCTCCACGTCCCGGACGTCCGGCCGGGGAGCCAGGACCTCCCGGTAGTATTCGTGCTGGATGATGAGGTCCATAATCTCGTTGGTACCGGTCCAGATCAGAATCAGCCGGGCGTCCCGCAGAAGCCGCTCTATGGGGTAGACGCTGGTATAGCCAATGCCGCCGACGATCTGCATAGCGTGATTGATGACCTGCCAGGCGGCCTCGGTGGCGAACTTCTTGGCTTCAGAGACCAGCCGACGGGTCCGGCCCGGGTCGTCTCCGGCGTCTATGCATCGGGCGGCGCTGTAGACCAGCCCCCGGGCGGCATCCAGCAGGGTGATGGAATCCGCCACCTTGAAACTGACGGCCTGGAAGCGGCGGATTTTCTCCCCGAAGGCCTTGCGGCGGTCGGAGTAGCGGGCGGCGACCTCCAGCGCGGCCCGGCCCATACCGATGGCCCCCGCCGCGCTGGTCATCCGCTCAGGGACCATCATCCGGTAGAAAATCTCCGCTGCGCCGTTTTCTGGCCCGATGAGGTTCTCCGCCGGGACCCGCGCGTCCCGGAAGACCACCCGCCCGGTGCCGCCACCGCGCGTACCCAGTAGGCCGTAAAGGTAGGCCACGTCTACCCCCGGCCCCCGTTCCACAATGAACGCACTGATGCCCTTGTGGGGTGGGGCACTGGGGTCAGTACGGGCGTAGACCAGGAAGAAATCGGCCTCCGCCGCGCCGACGATGAAACGCTTCTGGCCTCGCAGGACATAGGTGTCCCCTTCCCGGCGGGCCTCGGTGGTGGTGCCGAAGAAGTCGGAGCCGCCCCGAGGTTCGGTGAGGGCCTCGGCGGCGATCTTCTCCCCGGAAATCAACGGGCGCAGCCAGCGCTCTTTCTGCTCGGGGGTCCCAAAGACGTTCAGCGCTTCGCCGACGATGCTGGGCATCACATAGGCACAGGCCAGCGCCGTGCCCAGGACACCGACCTCCTCAATGGCGATGATTTCGTCCTCCCAGCGGAGACCCCGCCCACCATACTCCGGTGGGAAGCGGAGTCCCAAGAGGCCCCGCCGTCCGGCCTCCCGGACGAATTCCCGCGGGTAGCGGACGCGGTCGGCGTCCATATCCAGGATCAGTTGTTTCGGCACACTGCGGACGAACTCCCGCACCTCATCCCGCAGCGCCCGCTGTTGGGGGGTCAGCATGGCTTCCTGCATAGGTCACCTCCGGATGGGGACTTGTGAAATGTGGAGCACAAAGAGGCCTATTCCTGTCGGATCACGGCGACCGATGCGACCCGGTCGCCATCCTTTAAATCCATCAGCCGGACGCCGCGCGCGGGGCGGCCCATCTGGGGGATGGTGGACGCCGGAACCCGCAGGACAACCCCCCGCGCCGAGATGAGGGTCACCTCGTCCCCCGGCCCGACGACCCGCGCCGCCGCAACGACCCCCCGGTTCTGGGGCTTCCCACCGATGCAGACGACCCCCTTGCCATACCGACCCTGGGTGGGGAACTCTGCCAGGGGCACCCGTTTCCCATACCCCTGTTCGGTCACAATGAACAGGTCGGCATCGGGAACCACCACGTCGGCACTGGCGACCCGGTCACCCTCCTCCAGGCGGATGCCGCCCACACCCGCGGCCATCCGCTTCATCGGCCGGACCTCGTCCTCCCGGAATCGCAGGGCCTGACCGCCCTCCGTCACCAGGATCAACTCCGCATCGCCGGGGGTCAGCCGGACCCAGCCCAGTTCGTCCCCCTCCTCCAGGAGAAGGGCGACCAGGCCCCCGGTCCGGAGGCTGGCGAACTCCTCCAGCGGAGTCCGCTTGACCCGCCCCCCGGTCGTGACCATCGTCAGAAAACTGCTGCCGTTGGCTCCCTCCCGAATGGCCACCGCGGCCGTCACCCGTTCATCGGCCTCCAGAGAGAGCATCCCCGCCAGCAGAACCCCCTGGGCCGTCCGGTCGGCTGCGGGAATCTGGTAGACCCGCTCTGCGTAGACCTTTCCCCGGTTGGTAAAAAAGAGCACAGTGTCCAGAGAGTGCGCGGAGAGAAGATAGAGGACAGAATCCTCTTCCTTTGTCTGGATGCCGATCACGCCGCGGCCACCCCGATCCTGGGCCCGGAACACCCGTTCCGGCATCCGCTTGACGTAGCCCCGCTGGGTAAGGACAATGAGGACCGCCTCCTCCGGCACCAGGTCCTCCTCCTCAAACTCGGCCTCCACACCGTGGACAATGTGCGTCCGACGGGGATCCCCGTAGGTCTTCTTTAACTCCTCCAGGTCGGTCCGGATGACGCCCAGCACCTTCCGCGGCGAGGCCAGCAGGTCCTCCAGGTAGGCGATCCGGCGGATGAGGTCCTCGTACTCGTCGTCAATCTTTTTCCGCTCCAGCGCGGCCAGCCGCCGCAGGGGCATATCCAGGATGGCCTGGGCCTGGACCTCCGTCAGGCCGAAGCGCTCCATCAGCCGTCCCCGCGCCGTCTCGGCGTCCGGCGATTGCCGGATGGTCTGGATAACCGCGTCCAGGAACTGAAGGGCGATTTTCAACCCCTCCAGGATGTGGGCCCGGTCCTGCGCCCGCTTCAGTTCATAGCGGCTGCGGCGGACGATGACCTCGCGCCGGTGTTCCACGTAGAGTTCCATCAGCCGCTTCAGAGGCAGCAGGCGCGGCTCGCCGTCCACCAGTGCCAGTAACTGAATACTGAAGGTGGATTGGAGGGGCGTATACTTGAAGAGGCGGTTGAGGACCTTCTTCGGCTGGGCCCCCCGCCGGAGTTCTATGACAATGCTCATCCCCCGCCGGTCCGATTCGTCCCGCAGGTCGGAGATATCCTCCAGGCGGCCCTCCCGGACCAGTTCAGCGATGCGCTCCAGCAGACCGCTTTTATTGACCTGGTAGGGGAGTTCGGTGATGACAATGCGGTAGCGGCCGCCGCTCATTTCCTCAATGTGGGCCTGGGCACGGACAGCGATTTGACCCCGGCCCGTCGCGTAGGCGCGGGTCAATTCCTCGCTACCCAGGATGACCCCGCCGGTGGGGAAGTCGGGGCCGGGGAGAAACCGCATCAGGTCCTCTACGGTGACTTCATCCCGCTCCTCCCAGTGGTCCAGCAGGTAGATGAGGGCATCGCAGACCTCCCCCAGGTTGTGGGGCGGAACGGAGGTCGCCATCCCCACCGCGATCCCCGAAGCGCCGTTCACCAGCAGGTTGGGCAGCCGCGCCGGCAACACCGACGGCTCCTGCAGG
>JANXAH010000015.1 GCA_025062415.1 Anaerolineae bacterium
AATTTCCCCCTGGTCGTCCAGGGCCTGGGTATTATGGCCCTCATCCTGCGCGATGGTTTCCGGCAAGAGGACCGAACTTTCCAGTGGATCGGCTGGATGATCGCCGCATCCTATGCGTTCTATCTTCCCGTCATCCTCTGGGTGCACCGCGTCCCTGCACTGGGGATGCTGATGATTCCCAAGACCTGCGCTTATATGGCCATCGCGTGGATCGCGTACCGGGCCCTCTGGGTCCGCCGGGGGTCTCCCAGTGTTGGGTGAAAACGAGGGGCGGCGGCGGGGGGGGGGGCGCCCCCGCTCCGGGGGGCCCCCCCCCGCCCCTCCGTGCCCCCGCTGAGAGTGCTACTCATACCGCAGCGCGGCCACCACGTCCAGCTGGGCCGCCCGGCGCGCGGGCACCACCGCTGCCCCTACACCGATGAGCAGCCCTACCGCTACCGCGATCAGGATACCCGTATACGGGAAGTAGTACGGGATCACAAACCCGCTCACGTTCATCCCCTGCACCAGGACATACCCCAACCAGAGACCGGCCAGAATCCCGAAGGCTGTCCCCAGCGCGCCCAGAAGCAAACTCTCCGCAAGCACCATCCGCCGAATCTGTCGCCGCGTGCTCCCCACTGCCCGCAACACGCCGATCTCACGCGTCCGCTCCATCACGTTAATCGTCAGCGTGTTCACCATCGCCAACAGCGACGGCAGGGCAAACATCACCCCAATCACGTTAAACAGCGAGACGCTCTGTCCGAAGACCCGTTCCTGTTCCTCCCGGAACGACCGCCATTCGGTGAGCACAAAGGAGGGGTACTTCTGGACAATCTTCTCCAGCCGGGCCTGGACCGCGGCCATATCGGCGTCCTCCGCCGCCTCCACCATCACCAGAAGGTCCGCTGTCTGGTAGAAATCCCGCTCCAGGTTGGCATGGGAGATATAGGCGGTGACCAGTTTGGCGTTCAGGTAGTCGGAGCCGACACCTACCACCCGGTACTCCCGCTCTCCCGCAGGCGTCTGGAGCGTCAGGACATCTCCCACCCGGACCCGTCGCTGGGCGGCAAAGACGCCATTGACGATCATCGCCCGCTCCCGACCCAGCGCGGCGAAGGCTTCCTCCGGGTCGCCATAACGGAAGACCAGGCCGGAAAGTTGCGGATAAGTCTGGGGGTCCACGCCGATGACCTGAATTGTCAGGCCATTCACTGCCGCCGCGCCCAATCGGAGCGTCGTCGCGCCGGTGACACCGGGCACCCCCCGAACCTCCTCCATCAGTTCCGGCCCCGCCCCGACGTTCCCGCCACCCAGCACCAGCGACGCGGGCATCAGCAGAAAGTCGGCGCGGAGGGAGTGGTCAATGTAACTCATAAACCCGTCAAAGATAGAAGTGACCATCCCGGCAAGAGCCAGGACCATTGCCAGGCCCACCATCAGCGCGGAGGCGGTGACGGCGGCCCGGTTGGGCTGACGGGCCAGATTCCCCTCCGCCAGCCGTCCCTCCCGGGCGAACATCAGCGCCAGCAGCCGCCCAAAGAGGCGGGAAAGGGGGCCCACCAGGATCGGTGCGACCAGCACCAGCCCGACCATAAAGAGAACGGTGCCCAGGGCGACCAGATTGAAGTTTCCGGTCAGAAGGCCCAGGGCCGCCAGGACGATCAGCACGGCCCCGACGATGCCCCGTTTCTTTGCCGCGCGCTCGTAGGCGCCAGGGACCACGGGCCGCAGCGCCTCCAGCGGCGTCACCCGCCCGGCGGAAAGGGCCGGCCAAAGCCCACCCGCCAGCGTCGCCCCAATTCCCAGGACGGCAGCGGTCAGCAGGTTGGGCAGGGTGATAATGGGCACGGCGGCTTCCATCCGCAGGTATTGCTGCATCACTGATTTGACCGTCAGCAGGAGCACCCAGGCCAGCCCGTACCCGGCAGCCAGCCCGATCGCTGTCCCCAGAAGCCCCTGGAGCAAACTCTCCGCCAGAATGAGGCCCACAACAACCCGACGGGATGCACCGACGGCCCGAAGCATCCCCAGGTCGTGCCGCCGCTCCACCACAACGGTACGGAAGGTGTTCAGGATGATAAACGCGCCGATGGCCAGCGCCATCACCCCCATAATGGCGAAGGCGACTTCACCCATCTGCAGGCTGGCAATGAGTTCCTCCCCGAGGTCCGGTGGTTCAGCCTTGAACAGATTGCCCAGCGCGACCAGCGCTGCCTTTTCCACCTCGTCCCGGTTCACCCCCGGCTTCACTACGGCCTCTATGACGTTGATTTGTCCCGGCATTCCCAGGAGCCGCTGAGCCGCCGAGAGCGGGACAAAGGCCTCCTCCACACCGGGGATGGAGGGCATATCCAGGATGCCAACGACCTCAAAGTCCGTCGTACCTGTCGCTGAGGGGAGCGTCAGCGCGCTTCCGATAGAAAGGCCCAGTTTCTCCGCCAGCCCTTTGGAGACGACTATGGCATCGCCATCCTCGTCGGTCAGAAACCGGCCCTCCTTTAGCGGATAATGGCGCAGACGCACGGCGACACCCGGCTCCACCCCCACCAGCGTAATCGCGTTCAGCCCTGCCCTGCTCGCTACGCTGGGTGGGAGCAGGACATTGCGGCGCAGCGAACCGGTCACTTCAGCGATACCCTCTATCCCCCGGACCAACTCAATCCGGTCGGCAGGAAAGGGCCCATCGGTCACACTGGTGAAGACCAGGTCCACCTTACCCATAGTCGCCAGGACCGTCTGGCGGAAGGCCTGGAGCATAGTGGGCAGAAGAGTGTTCATCCCGAAGAGAACGGCCACGCCGAAGACCACCGCCAGCGTTGTCAGCGCAGTGCGAAGTTTCCGCCCACGCAGATATCGCAGAGCCATTGTCAATTGTACCCGCATCGTAGCCTCCTCAGGAAAACCGCCAAGACACAAAGATACGAAAGTTTTATTGTTAATTTTTAATTGTTAATTTTACTTTATGTCTTCGGGGTAAAACCCTACAGCGCCTCCATCCGCTCCCGGAGGGTCTGGGCCTGTTCCTCCCCGGTTCCAGCCAGGCGCGTCTCGTCTATGATGCGGCCGTCCTTCATAAAGAGGATGCGATCGGCATGAGCCGCAATGCGCGGGTCGTGGGTAACCAGCAGGATAGTCCGCCCCCACTCTGAGGAGATGCGACGCAGGAGAGCCGCGATCTCGTCGCCTGCGCGGGAGTCCAGATTGCCCGTGGGCTCATCGGCCAGGATGAGGTCGGGTTCAGCGACCAGCGCGCGGGCGATCGCCACCCGCTGCTGCTGTCCGCCGGAGAGTTGGTCCGGGCGGTGATGGAGCCGGTCCCCCATCCCCAGGCGCGTCAACCATTCCGCAGCGCGGCGGTGCGCCTCGGCCGGTTTGACCCCGTCCAGC
>JANXAH010000027.1 GCA_025062415.1 Anaerolineae bacterium
GTAGGTCTTTTCCGTCAGCCTCCGGAAAAACTCCAGCGGCTGGATGTCCACGCCATCCCGCAAGGACTCGTTGTCCATCTGAATCCACAGGGGGATGACCTCCACGTCCCACTCCCTCGCAAGTTGCGGGGAGAGGTTTGCAGCAGAATCGGTGACAACTGCTACTTGTTTCATTTTTGTTTTATCCTCTATTCGCTAAAGCGGCGAAGGTGTTTCCCGGTCAGCCATAACCAGAATTTCACCTCCGCTACATACTGCACAGAGTGGCCCTCCTGGCAGAGACGATCAACGCTTTCGTCGGTCAGGAACCTCACGCTTCCACCTGGGCTACGGGGTACCCAGCGTCGGCCCGAAGGGCTTCTTTTGCAAAGTCAATCGCAGCCAGGATTGCCTGGCATGTTATCAGACTTCAAGACCTCTCGCAGGGCCCGGTGGACCAGCACCCGGGCCATTGCTCGCCGGTATTCACGGCTGCCCCGGAAGTCAGTGGGGGGATTCAGAGGCTCCGCCGCCAGGGCCGCGGCCTGGTCCAGCACCTCCGGGCTCCATTCCCGCCCCTGGAGGGCCTCCTCAGCCCGACGGGCCCGGATGGGCCGCTCTGCCACGCCTCCCAGAGCAATGTGGGCGCGAACGCATTTCTCCCCCGCCCATTGCGTTTCCACGACGGCACAGACGATAGGACGGTCCCGAGGCGTCCGATTGACGAAAGCCATCCCCATTCTGGAGAGCCCGGTCGGCTGAGGAATACACAATTCGGTAATCAGCGCGCCGCGCCGGAGGATGTCCCCCCGCTCCCGCAGGAACTGGTCCAGGGGCATCTGCCGCCGCTCCGGAGCGTAGAAGGTTACGATAGTATCCAGCGCCAGGAGCAGGGTCAGGATGGGGCTTTCAAACCCTCCTGCAGCGACGATTCCCCCGATGGTCGCCTGACCCCGCAGGTTGCGGGAGGCCGTCAATCGCGCGGCTTCGGCGATGAGCCCCTGGGTCCGTTCTCTCAACGCGGGAGATTCCAGCATCTGCTGGAGCGTTGTCGTTGCGCCCACGGCCCATCCGGTTTCCTCCTCCCGAATGTACGTCAGACCCAGGCCGCTTAAGTCCACGACGGCCTCCACCGCAGGATCCCGGCTGGGAATCAGGAGAGTGCCTCCACCAATGGGCACGGTCCCCGGAGGCTGAATGAGCCGGATGGCCTCTTCCAGAGTGGTAGGGCGGTGGTAGGTCTGCAGATTGGGGAGCATAGCAGTCCCTCCAGAAGCGAGGCTGGGAAAACCTCTACGAACCCTCAATTCGCTCTCAACCAATTTTGGCTTATTATAAACCCAAAGCGGAGAAAGTCAACCGGGGGCTCTCAAGGTTCAGACATAAGTTGGGATAGGGAGGATGGTGGTGCGGACGGCGAGGGCCTCCCCCAATCCGCTCCCAATCTCGGACCGAAAGCGACCTTTTCTGTTTGAGCAGGACAAAGAGACCCGAATGTTTCCGCTTCTTTCCCTGTTTTCCTGCGGATTTCAGAGCAGGTGATCAGCCCGCACGGAACGGTTCGCCCTCGGTACGGCACGGCCAGGACGAGCATCCGGAAGCCGGGAGTCTTTCCCATTGAGCGCGCCCACGTACTCGGTCCAGTGGGCTTGAGGCCGCCCCATCCCCCTCCTACCACCGAGGGTGAGCGAGAGAGGGGTGAATAGGGCAGGTCGCCGCTGCGAAAAAACGCGATTCTATGCTATAATCCCCCATAGCCGCCCTGCGGAGGAAAACGGATGGCACGCAGATACCTTTGGCCGCTTCTCCTTCTGGCCCTGCTGGTCAGTTGCAGCCGGTCCGAAGACAACGTCCTGTTTTCGGACCGCTTTGCGATGCCGAAATATGATTGGGGTACAGAAAGCAACGAAGCCTTTGACCGGGGCTACCAGGAAGGAGAGTACTTCATAGAGGTCTACGAACCCAACTGGCTGGTCTGGGCCACCCCAGGTGAGCGATTTCGGGACGTCGCCATAGAGGCGGATGCGCGGCGTGTCTCTGGGGAGATAGGGGGGAATTTCGGCCTGCTCTGCCGATACCGTCGTCCCGCCGATTTCTACTACTTCGCCATCACCGACGACGGCTACTACGCCATCCTGCGCGTGGAGGACGGCGAGCCGACGGTCCTCACCGGCTCCGGCTTCCTTCCCTCCCCCGATATCCCTATTGGGGCGACGACGTACCGGATCGGCGCAGTGTGCGCGGGAGACCGGTTGCATCTGCGGGTCAACGGGCAGGAAATCGCCGCAGTGGTGGACGTAACCTTCCGCAGGGGCGACGTGGGGCTGGCCGTCGGGTCCGGGCCGGAGGGCCCGATCCGGGTCCATTTTGACAACTTTCGGGTCACCAGGCCGGAGCAAGGGAAATGAAAGCGCCAAGCCGATGGGCAAGGACCCTGGAAATTCTGGGAGGTCTCCTCCTGCTCCTCTCGCTGAGCGCGTGCGGGCCCCGGCAGGAGGGAGAACTCCCCTGGGAGGAGGATTTCTCGTCGCCGGGGACCTGGCTCCTGGAGTCCGATGCCACTGCGGAAGTCGTCATCCAGGACGGGGTCCTGCGCATCCTCGTGCATGCCCCCAACCAACTGGCCTGGGCGGCCGCGGGCAAGGACCTGCGGGATTTCCACCTCGCGGTGGAGGCCACCCAGGTCGCTGGCCCGGACGACAACGAGTACGGGATCCTGGTTCGGATGCAGGACCGGCGGAACTTTTACTGCTTCGCCATCAGCGGAGACGGGTATTTCCTGGTCAGCCAGTTCGTGGACGGTATCCGACAGCCCCTGGGCAGCGATTGGGCTCCGTCGGACGCGATCCGGCAGGGGGCGGAGACCAACGTACTGGAGGTGACGGCCCAGGGGAACCGCTTCCTCTTCGCCGTGAACGGTCAGACTTTAGCAGAAGTGGAGGACAGCCGCTTTTCCCACGGGGACATCGGGCTCTACGCGGGCAGTTTTTACGAGGGCGGTGTGGTCGTTCAGTTTGACCATCTCCGGCTCACAGCGCCCTGAAATCCCCCGGAGAGGGAACCAAGTGAGCGAGGGGTATGACGGACCTGCTGGTTGCGACCAACAATCCGGGAAAAATGCGGGAATATCGGGCCCTGCTTTCGGCCCTTCCGGTTCGGATTCGCTTCCCCGGAGAACTGGGGATTCAGGTAGAGGTAGAGGAGCCGGAGCCCACCTATCTGGGCAACGCGATGCGCAAGGCGCGCGTCTACGCCCAGATCTCCGGCATGCTGACGCTGGCCGACGACTCCGGCCTGGAGGTGGACGCGCTGGGGGGTGAACCTGGCGTCCGCTCCGCCCGCTACGTCCCCGGCACCGACGCGGACCGCATCGCGGCGCTGCTGGCCCGCCTGGAAGGGGTGCCGTGGGAGCGGCGGACGGCCCGCTTCCGCTGCGTGATCGTGATCGCCACTCCAGAGGGCGTCCTCTACACCACTGAGGGGCTCTGCGAAGGCTACATCGCCCACGCTCCCGCCGGAACGGGCGGCTTTGGCTACGACCCCGTTTTCTACCTCCCGGAGTTCGGTCGGACGATGGCGGAACTTCCCGCCGAGGTGAAGAACCGCATCAGTCACCGGGCGCGGGCCGTGGAGGCCGCGCTCCCCATCCTCCAGCGGCTCATCCGTCCCTTTGAGGACCTGACCGTTCCCGAAATCCCTGCGGAGACCGCTCCTCTTCCCTCTCCGCTGGACCATCTTCAGCGGCAATTGAACTACACGTTTCGGGACCGGGGCTTGCTCCTGCGCGCGCTGACCCATCCCTCCTACATTCACGAGCATCCGGAGGCGGGGTTGGACAACCAGCGCCTGGAGTTCCTGGGCGACGCCGTCCTCAGCCTGACCGTCGCGGAGTGGATTTACCACCGCTATCCGGAGTTTCGGGAGGGGGAGATGACCCGGCTGCGGGCCGCGCTGGTCTCCGAAGATGCCCTCGCACGCTTTGCGACCCGGTTGGGCGTCGGCTCCGCCCTTCGTTTGGGGCGGGGGGAGGAGGAACGGGGTGGTCGGGAGCGGGCCGCCAACCTCTGTGACGCCTTTGAGGCCCTCGTCGGCGCGCTCTATCTGGACGGCGGGCTGGAGCCGGTCCAGGCCCTGGTCCGGACCCTGGTCCCGCCCGTTGCCGAAACCATTCTGGCCGCGGAGGCCGACCGGGACCCCAAGAGCCGCCTCCAGGAGTGGGCCCAGGCCGAACTGGGGGTCACCCCCCGCTACCGCATCGTCGCCGAATACGGCCCGGACCACGCCAAGACCTTCGTCGCCGAAGTCCTGCTGGGAGACCGGGTCGCGGGCCGGGGGGAAGGGCCCTCCAAGCAGGCGGCCGAGCAGGCCGCGGCCCGGAACGCGTGGGAGGCGGCCCATGCAGATAGAGGCTCTCCGCACCTTCGCCCGGAGCCTGGGCTTTGACCTGCTGGGGGTCTCCCCGCCCACTCCCCCCGACTGGGCCCTGCGGACCTACCGGGAGTGGCTGGCGCAGGGATTCCACGGCGAGATGGCCTACATGGCCCGCCCCGACCGGGTGGCCCGCCGGGAAGACCCGTCTCGGATTCTGCCGGGAGTGCGCGCCATCGTTTGCGTCGCCGTCAACTACTACCCCGGACCACCTCCGCCAACGGCAACAGATCCCGATCGGGGCCGTATCTCCAACTACGCCTGGGGCCGCGATTATCACGACTGGATGCTTCCTCGTCTGGAAGAACTGGCCGCACACCTCCGCGCCGCCACCGGCGGCACCGCTCGCTACCGGACCTACGTGGACACCGGTCCCATCCTGGAGCGGGCCTTCGCGGCCCAGGCCGGGCTGGGCTTTATCGGCAAGAACACCTGCCTCATTCACCCCCGGCTGGGCTCCTGGCTCTTTCTGGGGGAAATTCTGGTGGACGTGGACCTTCCGTTCACCGGGCCACCGATTCCATCCCGATGTGGAACATGTGCCCGGTGTCTGGAGGCCTGTCCCACAGGGGCGCTGGTGGCCCCCTATGTCCTGGATGCACGCCGGTGTATCTCCTACCTGACGGTTGAGTTCCGGGGCGAAATCCCTCCCGACCTGCGGGCCCGGATGGGCAACTGGGTCTATGGCTGCGACGTCTGCCAGGAGGTCTGCCCCTGGAACCGATTTGCCCGTCTCACCCACGTCCCCGACTTCCGCCCCGCCTCGGCGGACCGGGTCGCCCCGCTCCGGGAAGCCCTGGCGACAATGGACGAAAGAACCTTCCAGGAGTGGTTCGGGGAGAGCCCGGTCGCCCGGATCGGCTGGGAACGGTTGAAGGGACTGGGAAAGGTCTGCGCCGGTTAAAACGGTGGCGCAACCGCTGCTGTCAAAGCGCATGCCCTACGGCCTCATCTCCTTCGTCCATCCCAACAGCCTCGCCGCCCGGCTGGGCCTGCGTCCTGGCGATGAACTGGTCTCCATCAACGGCCATCCTCTCCGGGACATCATAGACGTCCAGTTCTACAGCGCCGAGGACCGCCTGACCCTTGTTGTCCGGCGGGAGGGGCAGGAACAGACCCTGCGGGCCCGTCGTCGGTACAACGAGCCCCTGGGCCTGGAGTTCGCTCGCCCCACCTTTGACACCGACATCCGCCAGTGCAATAACCGCTGCGAGTTCTGCTTCGTCTTCCAAATGCCGCGGGGCCTGCGCCCCTCCCTCTACATCCGGGACGACGATTACCGGCACTCCTTCCTCTTCGGCAACTACGTCACCCTGACCAACTTGACGGAGGAGGACTGGGCCCGGATAGAGGAACAGCATCTGAGCCCCCTCTACGTCTCTGTCCACGCCACCGACCCGGACCTGCGCCGCCGCCTCCTGGGCAACCCGCACGCCCCCGATGTGATGGAGCAACTTCGCCGCCTGGCCCAAATGGGGATTGAGGTCCACACTCAACTGGTCCTGGTCCCCGGCGCCAACGACGGCCCGCATCTGGACCGCTCCATCGGCGACCTGGCGGGGCTCTATCCGGCCGTCCGTTCTGTGAGCGTAGTCCCCGTCGGACTGACGAAATACCACCGGGGCGGATGTCGGCCATACGCTCCTGAGGAGATGGAAAGGGTCTGGAGACAGGTGACGGCCTGGCAGCGGCGGCTGCGGCAACAACTGGGCGTCCGCTTTGTCTACCTGACCGACGAGTGGTATATCCGGCTGGGGAAGAGAATCCCCTCGCGCGCGGCCTACGACGGGCTGGACCTGCGGGAGAACGGCGTTGGGCTGGCGCGAGCGCTTCTGGACGCGTGGCCCCGCCTGCGCCGAGACCTGACCCGTCTGGGTTCCCCACAGACCTGGGTGACTGGAGTCCTGGCCGCGCCGCTTCTCTCCTCCCTGGCCAACGACCTGGCCGCTCGCACCGGCCTTCGGGTTCAGGTCCTCCCCGTCCCCAACCGCTTCTTCGGGGAGACGGTGACCGTCGCCGGGCTTCTGACCGGACAGGACATCCTGGCCCGCCTCCGGGAAGAGCCCTCGGAGGGGGTCATCGTCCTGCCGGAGGTTATATTCCGCGGCCCCGAAGGCCAGACACTGGACGAAATGCGTCCGGAGGACATCGCCGCAGCGGTGGGGAGGGAGGCTCGCCTCGTTTCTGGCCTGTGAGGGTCTCTGGGAATATGAAGAAACTGGTAGTTGCCGCAGTGATCGCAATGGGCTTCAGCGGACTGGTCGCTGAAGTGTTCCTGCTGAGGGAGTTTCTGATCGTCTTTGCGGGAAATGAGTTTTCTATCGGCCTGGTCCTGGCTAACTGGCTCATCCTGGAAGCCCTGGGAGCCTTCGTTTTCGGTCGGCTGGCGGATAAACTCCGCAGGGATGTGGAGACCTTTGCGGCCCTGAACACTCTCTTTTTCGCCTTTCTGCTGGTGGCTGTTTTCCTGATTCGCAATCTGAAAAGATTCCTGGGCATCGCCGTGGGGGAACCGATTGGCCTGCTCCCAATGTTCGGTTCGTCGCTGGTCATCCTTGCGCCCGTCAGTTTCCTGCACGGCGCGCTCTTCCCCTCCAGTTGTCAGATTTACACGCTCGTCTCCGGCCCCGGTGCCCCCTCCACAGGACGGGTCTACGCCTACGAGACCATCGGCACCGTGATCGGCGGTGTCGTCTGCACCTTCCTGCTGATCCCCCACCTGCACACCTTCCAGGTGGTCTTCTGGGTCGCCCTATGGAATCTCCTGATCTGCGCCGCGCTGCTGGTTCCCCGCCGGAAGACGGGACGTCCTGCCGGAGCCCTTCTGGTTGTCGTGAGCATTCTGGTTGTCTTCTGGGGCTCTGGGGCCCTGTTCGGCCTGGACGACGCGTTCCATCGTCTCTCCATCCGGGCGCAGTGGAGAGGCCTTCGGGTCGTCCACTATCAGAACTCCCCCTACGGTAACTTCTGCGTTGTGGAGAACGAAGGGCAGTACATCTTTTTTCAGGACGGAATCCCCGAACTCATCACGCCCGTTCCGGACCTGCCGTTTGTGGAAGAGTTCGTTCACCTTCCCCTTCTGGCCCATCCAGAGCCCCGGCGGATTCTGGTCTTAAGCGGCGGCGCTGGCGGGGTGATCTACGAAGTCCTCAAACACCCGACCGTGGAGGCCGTGGACTACGCGGAACTGGACCCCCTGTTGATTGAACTGCTGCGGAAATTCCCCACGCCGCTGACCGAATCCGAACTGAACGACCGGCGGGTCACCGTCCTGCACGTGGACGGCCGGATGTACGTGCGGACGACCCGGAACACCTACGACGGGATTCTGGTGGGGCTCACGGAACCCTCCACCCTTCAGACCAACCGGTTTTTCACCCGCGAGTTTTTCCTGCTGGCGCAGAGACGGCTGAACCCCGGCGGGATTTTCGTCCTGGGCCTGCCGGGCTCTCTGACCTATTCCACCCGCGAACTGGCCGACCTGAACAGTTCCGTTTTCCACACCCTCCAGAGCGTATTTCCGTTCGTCCGGGTTATCCCCGGCGAAGGCACCAACCTGTTCCTGGCGTCCGACTCCCCGGAGAGCCTGTCGGTCGGGAAAGAGCAGATAATGGAGAGGCTGCGTCAGCGCGGCCTTCAGGGAGAGCGATGGATGCCCTGGTACATTGAACAGGCGCTGCACCCCGGATGGCAGGCCTGGTTTGAGCGCTGGATTGAGGGAAGAAGTCGGAAGGTGAATACGGATTTCCATCCTGTCGGCGTGTTCTACAGCGTCTCCCACTGGAACGCCCTCTTTGCCCCCTACCTGAGCGGCCCCTTCCGGTTCCTGGAAAATCTTCATCTGGGGACGATCGCTCTCCTCTGTGGCGGGCCGACTCTCGGTTACCTTCTCCTTCGTCCCAGGCGAGGGCCCTTCTTTCGGGCGGAGGTCCTCTTCGCCATCGCCGCGACAGGCTTTGCAGGGATGATTTTTGACCTGATGCTGATTTTCGCCTTCCAGGCCGTCTACGGATATGTGTTCTCGTGGATCGGGCTGCTGGTCGCCTCGTTTATGGCCGGCGCGACGGTCGGGGCTCTGCTGATTTCGCGCGCTCTGGAAAGACTCCGGGATGGTCTCCCTTTTTTTCTGAAAACAGAATTGGCTATAATAGGTTTTGCGGGGATGTGTCCCCTCATTTTCTACGCCGCGCCCTTGTCCCCAGGTTGGATAGAGGGGCCACTGGCCCGTGGGCTGTTCCTGGGTCTCTCCTTTGCGGGAGGCTTTCTGATCAGCCTGCAATTCCCCCTGGCGAACCGACTGCTTTTCCGGGACAGCGGGAGTTCCGTCCCGACCGCCGGGCTGCTCTATGCCTCCGACCTGCTGGGCGGCTGGATGGGGGGAATCGTGGGCGCGGGAGTGCTTCTGCCGATTCTGGGCCTTCTGGGAACAGGCCTGACGGTGGTTCTGTTAAAGAGCAGCAGCCTCATTTTGCTGGCGACTTGGTTCTGGAAGCGGTAGGGAGGAGGTGGAAAATGAGCGACCTTTCGTTTCGGAGGATAAGCCGGAGAGAATTCCTGAAGATGGCGGCCGTATGTTGCGCAAAAGTGGGACTCTCTTCTCTGCTTCTGACCTCCTGCAGGTCAACGGCGCCCCTGGAGGAACCCTCACCGAGCCCGGAGCCCACTGTTTCTGCAACGCCTCTCCCGGAGTCCCCCACCCCTGCGGGCTCCCGTTTTGAGCCAGCCTACCTGAAACTGCACCGGTCGGGGGAACTGGCAAAGCGGGCCGAGAAACTCTGGGCGATTATGGAGAACTGTCGGCTTTGTCCGCGGCAGTGTGGCGTCAACCGCCTGAAGGGAATGAGCGGGTTCTGTCGGACGCCGGGGGCCACTCTGATGATCTCGGCCTTTCACCCCCATTTTGGTGAGGAAAGGCCGCTGGTCGGATGGGGAGGGTCGGGCACCATTTTCCTCACCCACTGCAACCTGCGGTGCATTTTCTGTCAGAACTGGGAGATCAGCCATCTGGGGATCGGGCGCGAGAGCACGGCGGAGGAGATGGCTGATATGATGCTCCAACTTCAGAAGATCGGCTGCCACAACATCAACCTGGTCACCCCGACCCATTACTCCGCCCTCATCTTGAAGGCCCTGGACATCGCCGCCGGGAAGGGGCTCCGGTTGCCCATCGTCTACAACACCAGCGGCTGGGAACGCCTGGAGATTCTGGAAGTCCTGGACGGCGTTGTGGATATTTACCTGCCCGACTTTAAGTACTGGGACAGCGAGATGGCGGCGAAATACTCCTCCGGAGCGGCCAGTTATCCGGAGGTGACCAAGGCTGCGATCCTGGAGATGCACCGCCAGGTGGGCGTGGCGAAGCCGGGCCCCAACGGCATCCTGGAGCGGGGGCTGATTATCCGGCATCTGGTGATGCCCAACAACGTGGCGGGCTCGGAGCAGGTGATGGAGTGGATCGCGGAAAATCTGCCCAGCGATACCTACGTCAACATTATGTCCCAGTACACCCCTCTCTACAAAGCCTACGAGTACCCGGAGATCGCCCGGCGGATCACCCGCGAAGAGTACGAGAAAGTGGTGCGGAAGGCCCAGGACCTGGGGCTCACGAACCTGGACATTCAGGGATACTGGTGGCTGGAAGGGTGAAGTTGCGACATACCGAATAGTGAGCCACTTAGCGCAAGAGTCGTTTGTTCCTTTCTCCAAATCTGCTATAATACCAACAAACATAAGATCTCCGAAGGGGTACCCGAATGCTGAACGCCCTGGCGGCCTCTCTGGTTCAAGCCTTCTTCCTGGAACGAGATCGGTTCAAGTTTCTCGTTCGGAACAAGACATCCGAAGAACTGGCGGAAATCCTGGAGAACGTTCTGAATCTTTATGCGAACGACAAAAATTCCTCTATGCTCCGCGAATGGGTCGTGCTTTATATTGCGGGGTGCAACCAGCGGTCTGAGAAAATCGGGTACAATGGCTACAGAGGCGACATACCCTACGAAGTAAAACCGCGCAATGTATGTTCGGATGAGCCAAAGCACAAACGATTGAACGGTGATGGCAATTTTACGGACTTTACGTATGAGCGTTTGGAGAAGTACCTGCAGGACAGATTGCGCGTGCTCGTTGCGGGTTTTGTGGACGGGAACTTGCTCTACATTTTGGAGGTTCCGATAGAGAGCCTCCAAAATCGCTTACGACAGCAATTAGAACGAAAATTTAAAGAAGGCCGCCCCAGCGGTGTGTTTCTCCGCAGCGCCCGTTTTTCCTTCCGGGACTATCAGAACGATTCTCGCGTTCAATGTCTGTTTCTGCATCCTCGCTGGCGTGATTACTATGAGCATCTGACTCGGCCTTTCCGGAAATATCTGGAAAGCATAGAAGGAACCCAAAGATGTCCATCCCAACCGAATTCCTGAACACCATCCTTGTAGGCGACGCGCTCACTTTATTGCGCCAGTTGCCGGACGCCTTCGTGGATGTCACTGTGACTTCCCCACCCTACAACAAGGGCGAACGGGACCGGGGCTGGCTGGTGGATAGAGTGGTCTACGAGGGGGCAAGAGACAATAAGGACGAAGCGGAGTACCAGGCAGAGCAGACCGCCGTACTGGACGAGGTCTACCGGATCACCCGCCCTGGCGGCTCTTTTTTCTATAACCACAAAATCCGCTGGGTCCGCGGCCGCCTGATTCATCCCTATGAATGGGTCAGTAGGTCCCGCTGGATTCTTCGGCAGGAAATTATCTGGCACCGAAGAATCGCCGCAAATATCCGGGGTTGGCGGTTCTGGCAGGTGGACGAACGCATCTACTGGCTCTACAAACCCCGGTTTGATGGAGATACCATCGGGGAGGAACTCAATCCTCGCCACGCCCTGCTCACGTCGGTCTGGGAAATCCCGCCGGAGCGGGACCCGCGCCATCCCAACCCCTTTCCCATTGAACTGCCGACCCGGTGCATCTATTCGGTGTTGGATGGACAGAAGGGCGTGGTTCTGGACCCGTATTGCGGTATTGGCACGACCTTGGTTGCGGCCAAACTGTTGGGGTGCGATTACATCGGCATAGACATCAGCGAAGCCTACGTCGCCGTCGCCAGGGAGCGGCTGGAGGCGGCCGAGACGGAGTGGCCTCGTGTGGAGGCCGAGGTGGCCCTCCACGTCGTCAGGAAAACGTTTCAGGAACGTAAAGCGCAAGGGGAATGGGCCCGACGTTTTCACCAGCAACGGCTGCTGAAGGAACCGCAGGATCTGGTCCAACAACTTTGCCTTCCGGAAGAGACGCCTCCCTCTGCAAAAGCCCTTTAGTCCCGCTCTATCCCCTGTAGGAGGATGCTCTATGCCCACATCCACTATCTCCGCGTTATGCGCTCTGGCCGACCGCTACCTCAAAGCCTACTGCGAAACCTACCCACCCTTCGCCGTCTGGCTGGGGTTCCATGAGTACGACGGCCGCCTTCCCGACCTCTCCCGAAAAGGTCTGGAGACCCGTCTGGCGGACCTGCGCCGTTTCCTGGCCGAACTGGATGAAATTGACCCCACCGGCCTGGACGAAACCTCTTGGCTGGATTACCAGATTCTCCGCCACGAGGCCGCCTTTGAGGCCTTCGTCCTGGAGGATTGGCGCCGGCTGGAACGGGACCCCATCCCCTATCTGGAGACGTTGAGCGTGGCCAACTATATCCTGCGCAACTACGCGCCCCTGGAGGTTCGCGTCCGGGCACTCATCTCCCACCTGCGGGGCTTCCCCGCTATTCTGACTGCGATGCGGGAGAACCTGACCCACCCGGCCCGGCCCGCTGTGGGCGTCGCCGCACGCATCGGGCGGGGTCTGGCCTCCTTCCTGCGGGACGACCTTCCGCAGGCTGTCGCCGCGCTGGAAGATAAGACCCTGCGGGCCGAACTGGACGAGGCCCTTCGGGACGCCGTTCAAGAAGTAGAGGCCGCCGTCTCCTGGCTGGAAAACGACCTGGCCCCCCGTGCGACCGACGACTTCGCCCTCGGCCCGGAGCGGTTCGCCCGTATGCTGGCCCTGGGCGAGGGAATAGATGTGTCCCTGGACCATCTTCGGGAAGTCGCCGAGGCGGACCTGGCCCGCAACAAAGAGGCCTATCTGGAAACGGCGGCCCGGCTGGGTGGCCCCGGCCGTGACCTGCAGGGGGTCATCGCTGAAGGGAAACGGCGTCACCCCGCCCCGGAGGACCTCATCCCCACTGTCCGGCGGCTGGTGGACGACCTGCGCCGGATCGTCCTGGAACGGGGTATCGTCTCCGTCCCCTACGATGAAAACTGCATCGTCGCTGAAACGCCGCCGTTTCTTCGCTACGCCTTCGCAATGATGTACGACGTTGGCCCCTTTGAGCCGGTGGCGCGGGAGGCCTACTACTACGTCACCCCGCCAGAGCGGGACTGGCCCCCGGAGAAGGTGGAGGAGTGGATGACGGCTTTCACTTTCCACTCTCTGTGGAGCACCTGTGTCCACGAGGCCTGGCCCGGCCACTACCTTCACGGCCTTCACAACCGCAACGCGCCGACATCCGTCTCCAAAGCCTTTGCCTCCTATGCCTTTACCGAGGGCTGGGCCCACTACTGCGAACAGATGATGTGGGAGACTGTCTGTCCCGACGACCTCTGGGCCCGGCTGGGCCAGTTGAGCGACGCCCTGCTGCGCAACGTTCGCTTCGTCTGCGCGCTGGGGCTGCATACGGGTGGGATGACGGTGGAGGAGGCAACCCGCCGTTTTCTGGAAGACGCCTTTATGGAACCGGCGACGGCGGAAGAGGAGGCCATCCGGGGCACCTACGACCCCCAGTATCTCAACTACACCTTGGGGAAACTGATGGTCCTCAAACTGCGGGACGACGTTCGGAGGCGGGAAGGAGCGAACTTTGACCTTCGTCGCTTCCACGACCGCTTCCTTTCCTGGGGCACCCCGCCCATCCCCGTTGTCCGCCACCTGATGCTGGGGGAGGCCGGGGAAGTGCTGTAGGGGGTTGGGCGGGGGGGGGGGGGGGGCGCGCGCGGCCCCGCCCCCCCCCCCCCCCCACCG
>JANXAH010000047.1 GCA_025062415.1 Anaerolineae bacterium
TCTTTTTTTTTTTCACCTTCTCTCCTCCGGGCCGTGTGGGGTGGGGGGGGGGGGGGGGGCGCCCCCCCCCGCGGCCCCCCCCCCCCCCGCCGCAAGAATTCCCTACAGTTTCCCTTCCGCGTACCTTCGCCCCAACTTCTCCAGCATGTCCTTCACCATCGTCGGCAAGTCGTACTGCGGCTTCCAGCCCCATTCCTCCCGCGCCGCACTGTCGTCTATCGTCCGGGGCCAGGAATCGGCAATCTGCTGGCGAAAGTCGGGCCTGTACTCACAGACGAAATCGGGAATATGCTTCCGGATTTCGGCGGCCAGTTCGCCCGCAGAGAAACTCAGGCCGGCAACGTTGAAATCGGTGTGATGTTTCAGCCGGGAGAAATCCGCCTCCATCAGCATCAGCGTCGCCCGGATGCAGTCGGGCATGTACATCATCGGAAGAACGGTGTCCTCCCGAAGGTAGCAGACATACCGCTTGTGCCGAATCGCCTCGTAGAAAATCTCCACCGCGTAGTCGGTCGTGCCACCGCCGGGCAACGTCTCGCTGCTGATGATGCCGGGGTAGCGGATCCCCCGGACGTCCAGACCGAAGCGGCGGACGTAATAGTTGCCCAGAAGTTCCCCCGTCACCTTGGTCAGACCGTACATCGTCGTCGGACGGAGGACGGTCTCCTGGGGGGCCGGGTCGCGGGGCGTCTCCGGCCCGAAGACGGCAATGGAACTGGGAACAAAGACCCGTACCATCTGGTGCTCGCGGGCCACCTCCAACACGTTGTAGAGACCATTGATGTTGACGTTCCAGGCCAGGTGGGGGTTCTTCTCCCCAGCGGCAGAGAGAATAGCGGCCAGGTGGTAAATGGTATCTATGTTGTACTTGCGGACGACGGCCTCCAGTTGTTCCCGCTGGGTCACGTCCAGAAACTCAAAAGGGCCCGAATCGCAGAGGCCCGGTTTCTGCGGAGGGCGAAGGTCTGTGGCGACAACGTTCTCACCTCCGTACCTCTCCCGCAGAGCGAGGGTCAGTTCAGAGCCGATCTGCCCACAGGCTCCGGTGACCAGAATGCGCTTCATTTCTCGGTGGGTAGTCATACAGGGCTCCTTTCAGGGTCGCAAGGTTGCAGGGTTCACAGATCGCAGAGTCGCAGGGGAGCAGAGAGGCAGAGGACAGGGGACAGGGTGGATCGGCATCTCTGTATGGAGAATCCGCGCCGCCGAGTCCATCCGCGTCCTGTTTCCAACGAGGTTCTGTTTCCTGAAGGCCCAGCACCGCTGGCTGGTCATAAGGGACGCGCCCCAAGCAGGGGAACGGGCTTCGGAAGGCCCGGATGTTCACCCCTGGTATCCCGAAAAAGGCCTTCATCTCCCGGTGGCGCGGGTCGGGCAGGGGGAACACGCCAGGTCTATCCCGTTTTTGTCGGGATCGTCCGGCGACCGAAGGCGCTGATGGGAAATCAGCCCTCCATGGGCACTTGGTGCCAGGTGACCACCTTTGATGAGGCCCAAAACTTCGGGTCGGCGAAGGCCGACCCTCCGCTGAAGGCCCAGGGAAAGGGCGACTTCTGTCGGCGCCCGCTGGCAGGAATCTGGGACATACCCGACACGCCCAATGGCCAAGGTGGATTCTCCCAGGCTCTCAAGTTCTACGGCTCCCAGACATGCTGAATCTGGATGCCATCTTTGCGCAGGGCTTCCAGGAGCGCGTCCCGGTCCACCCGTTCCACCCGGATGGCGATGACCCGATCCTCCGGTCGTTTGCCCCAGAAGGTGCCCAGGGAGTGGATGTTGCCGCCCATCGCGGCGATGCGGTCCACCACCCGCGCCAAACTCCCCACCCGTTCCGGGATGACGACGGTGATACGCAAACTCTTGTGCCCACCTCCCAGCCCCTCTACGAAGACCCGGAAGATGTCCGTGTCGCTGATGATGCCCACCAACTGGTCGTTCTCCACGACGGGCAGGCAGCCGATCCGGTGGCGAATCATCACCTGCGCCGCCTCTTCTATGGGCAGGTCCGGCGAAACGGTGATCACATTCCGGTGCATCACCTGCCCGACGGTCATACGGGAGAGAAGGTACTGGATCTCAAACTGGCTGAGGGACATCTCCGGTTTGGGCGAGGCGTAGACCAGGTCCTTCTCCGTGGTGATGCCCACCAGTTTGCCGTTTTCGTCCACCACGGGCAGGTGGCGGAACCGCTTCCGACGGATCAGGTCCAGCGCATCTTTGACGGATGTGTCGGGAGTCACAGTGGTTGGGTTGGGGGTCATCCGGTCGCGAACCAGCATAGGGACCTCCTGAAGCAGATGACGGCCACTTCGGACGTGAGCGTCACCGGTGATGGTCGTGAATTATCCCGGAGGCCAGTGCAGGGGACGGCCTCCCAACAGATGGACGTGGAGATGGAAGACGGACTGCCCCGATAGAGGGCCACTGTTCACGACCAATCGGTAGCCATTCGTCACCTGCAACTCCTCCGCCAGCCGCCGGGCGACAACGAAAAGTTTCCCCAGCAGCGGCGCATCCTCCATCTCCACCTGTGCCACACCAACGATGTGTCGGTTGGGAACAATGAGGACGTGGACGGGAGCCTGGGGGCGCGCGTCGTGAAACGCGGTCACGTCCTCATCCTGATAGATAATGCGGGCCGGGGCCTCCCGGCGGACAATGCGGCAGAAGATGCACTCTACCATTACAGTTGCTCCGTGGAGATGTTCGGGGTTTCCCAACAGGGGGTCACCAGGGCAAGCAGGGCCTGGGCGAGGCGGATGACCTCCTCAGCGTCCTCTTTCGCGAGGCGAGCGCCTGGGCGGTAGCGGGCTTCGTTCCTCAACTGTAACGCCCGGTTCAGTCGGCGGCCCAACTCTGCATCCGCTTCCCCTGTTTTCACATACAGCGCTCCGAACAGACTCACGATGCCCCCGTGGCTGCCCGGTACATCGTCCTGTTTCCGGAGGATGAGCGCTTTCGCCGCCAGTTCCGCCGCGTTGTAGCCGGCGTCTATCGCCAGCCGGAGCCGGCCTCGTTCCAGAACCTCGCGGGCCGATTCCAGGTATTCCTCCGCCAGGCGCGCCAGTCCTTCCACCATCACCCGCTTCATCTCCCCAGCATCCATAGAATAAACCTCCACGCCGTAGCGGCTCACGTTGTAGAAAAA
>JANXAH010000069.1 GCA_025062415.1 Anaerolineae bacterium
GCACCGACTCCTGAATCCACTCCTGGACCGAAATCGCGCGCATCCCCGTGTCGGCGCAGGCCGACACCTGGCCGAAGGCCAAAGAAGGCTGTCTTCAGCCAGCGCCTCGCGCCCACAGCGCCCCAAACACCTCCTCCCCCAGCATCCGCCGCACCTCCTCCAGAATCCCCGCCACCCGCTCCGCATCCACCCGCGCGCCCATCCCGACCAGAATCTCCAGCGCCTGCCGCAGCGCGCGGATCCCCTCCGGCAATTGCCCCCGGGCCAGAAGGACCTGCCCCATCATCGCCAGCGTCGCCGCTTGGCCCCGAAGGTCGCCCAGGGATTCCTGGATCGCCAGCGACTCCTGATAGAGCCGCATCGCCCCCTCCAGGTCGCCCCGCACCGCCAGGATTCCGGCCATCGCATGCAGCGTCGCCGCTTTGCCCTGCTGGTCGCCCAGGGATTCCTGGATCGCCCGCGACTCCTGATAGAGCCGCATTGCCCCCTCCAGGTCGCCCCGCACCACGAGGATTCCGGCCATCGCGTGCAGCGTCGCCGCTTTGCCCTGCAGGTCGCCCAGGGATTCCTGGATCGCCAGCGACTCCTGATAGAGCCGCATCGCCCCCTCCAGGTCGCCGAAGTGCCGGTGCAGGAAGCCCGCGTGGAATCGCAGGAGCGAGCCCTCCGCGTCTTGCCGCATCCGGGCGGCCTGGCGCAGGTCGGGCAGCGCCAGGCGGGCCAGCAGGGCCAGGACGGGATCTCCGTACACACCGCCGCCTTTGCTCCCCGGATAGCATATCCTCGCCATCACCTGCATCGCCTGGAAGAACCCCTCCTCCGTCCGGGCGCGGGCTTCCGGAGTCAGCCGGGCCCGGGCGAAGGGCGCCAGCGCCGGGTGGACGGAGTAGAGATAGAGCGTCTCCTCCGCCTGCGGGCCCAGCGGCACTACCCTCCGCTCCAGAAGCCCCCGCTCCCAGAGACGGTGGAGTATCCCCGCGGCCTGCCGGAACAGCGCCCGCCGCTCCTGCTCTGCCGCCTGCACCCGCTCCACTCCAAAGAGGACCGGCGCGGCCAGTTGGTCTATGAACGGGCCGGAGAAAATGGTCAGGCGGGCCAGGCCCTCGGCCAGCGCGGGCTCCCGGCGCTCCAGCGGCGCCAGGGAGAAGTCAAAGCAGGCCCGCAGGGTGTCGTGGCGGCGGCCATCGTCCCATCGCTCCGCCGCCTCCGGAAGGACGGCCTCCACTCCCTCCACGAAATCCCGCAACGGTTCGGTCCCCGTGTCAAACCGGCGGGCCAGGAGTTTCAGCGCCAGCGGGTGGCCGCCCACCCGGCGGGAAAGCGCCCGCATTCCTTCCTCCGTCAGCGCGTCCCGCCGGGCGGAGACGTGCGCGCTAAAAAGCCGCGCCCCGGCCCCTTCGTCCAGGCCCGAAACCTCCACCCGCTGCTCGCCGGGAAGGTCGGTCCGCTCCCGGCTGGAGACCAGGAGGGCCGTGCCCCGCGCGGGGAGACTCCGGAGAAACCGCTGGAGTTCCCGCGCGTCGGTGTTCCCCTCGTCCCCGGCCCGGGTGAGGGTCTCAAAGTTATCCAGGGCCAGCAGGACACGCGCCCGTTTCAGCGCCCCGGCCACTCGTTCCTGTCGCTCCTGCGGTTTCAGTTTCGGGTCCTCCGGAATCCCCAGGAATCGCTCCAGCCGCCCCAGGACGTCGGCCAGGGTCGGGAGCGGCTCCAGCGGGAGCGCCAGGACGCCGTCAAAGGCCCAGGCGAAGCGCTCCGCGGCCTTCCGCAGGAGCGCGGTCTTGCCGATGCCGCCGGTGCCGTAGAGGGTGATGACGGCGCTCCGCTCTGCTCCGTGTCTGGCTACTAACTTTTCACCGATCTTCACCAGGTCCAGGTTGCGGCCGAAGAAGCCGGCCTCCGGCTCCGGGATTCCGGAGAGGTCCACTTTCGGCGCAGGCTCCCGCACCCGCAGGCCCTTCCCCTCCGGCCGGCGGAACTCCGGCAGGCCCGGCCCCCGGACGTAGAGGACAGGGATGCCCATCACCAGGGCGCGGGTCTCCCTCGGGAGCGCGGTGTCGTTGAGGACGGCCAGGCGGCCCCGGCGGACGGCCTCCAGGACCGATTCGCCCCGGAAGAGGTAGTGGTAGAAGCGGGTGGTGAACCGGCGCGCGCTGACGTCGGGCACGGTCAACTGCATCCCCAGAACGAACGGAGTGCCCTGGGCGGCCAGGAGCGCGGCCAGGTTGGCCTCCCGGCTCTCTCCCGGCGTGGCGCTCCGGCAGGCGGAGAGGACGGCCAGGACAACGCGGCCGCGCAAAATGTCCGCCACCCGGCCCGATTCCACCGGGTCGGACGCGCCGCTGGGCGTCTCAAAGAGCAGGTAAGCGGTCCTGCCGTCCCAGTCGCCGTGGCCGGTGAAGTGGAAGATGCCGCCGTAGACGCCCGCCAGAGCCTCGTCCAGCGCGTCCGCCGTGGGCGGGACCACTCGGACCAGTTCCAGCGACGGATCGGCTTCCTGCAGGACTGCCAGCATCTGGGCCCATTCCTCCTCCACGCCCAGGGCATAGGGCGCGGGTTCGCCGCCCGGCCAGAGGAGCGGGTCGGCAGGGAGGAAGATCACCCTCACCCCCTCCCCCGGCCCTTCGGGCCACCCCCTCCTCCTCTCCCGCAAGGCGGGAGAGGGGGAAGGGGGCAGGGGGGTGGGGGTGAGAGCCCGCGCCATCCCGTAGCGCGTCGCCAGGAAGCCGGTGCCGTCGTGGAGATACTCCCAGAGGACGGAGTGCAGGTCGGGCGCGTCCGGCGCAGGCGGTGGAACCTCCAGGAGCAGGACGCCGTCGGGGTGGGGGGCCAGGGGGAGCGCGTCCAGGGCCTGCCGGGCAAAGGAGCGGTCCGGAAAAAGCAGGGAGAAGAGGCGCCGCCCGTAGCGAGACGGGTCAGCCAGGAACTCCTTCGCCTGCGCTTCCGTCAGGACCAGGTCGGCCAGGGGGAAACCGTGGCTGGGCTGGCCATCTGCCCTCACTGCAACGTGGCCGCCCTCGGGGAAAAGGGCCAGAGTAAACATTGGGGCCTCCGTCTGGCATCAAGGAAAAAAACAATCAATGATGAATAACAGAGAAAGGCTTCGTGCCTTCGTGTCTTTATGACAAATTCCCGACAAAGGCCCGCCCTATGGCACGACCCGGTAGGCTTCGGGGCGGCGATCCTCGTAGACGGTGAGGTACCGGCGGGCCTTGGGGATCTCCCGCAGGTCGGCCCGGGCCACCCAGAGGCCCTCACCGCTGTCCCCCTCCGCCAGGACGTTCCCCCAGGGGTCCACCACCATAGACCGTCCGGGGAAGACGACGTCCCCCTCTACTCCGGCCCGGTTGCAGGCGGCGACGAAGAGTTCGTTCTCCACCGCCCGCGCGCGGGTCAGCAGCAGCCAGGCCTCCAGGCGACGAACCGGCCACTGGGCCGGGACCAGGAGCAGCACCGCGCCGGCCAGGGCCAGGGTCCGGGCCAGTTCGGGAAAGCGCAGGTCGTAGCAGATGAGCAGCCCCACCGGCCCCCATGGAGTCGGGCACAGGACAGCCCGGTCCCCCGGCACCAGGTACTGGGGCTCGTTCATCAGCCGGAAGAGGTGAACCTTGCGGTACGCGCCCAGAAGGGCCCCGTCGGGCCCGTAGAGGACGGCGGTGTTGGAGACGCCGCCCCCGTGCCGCTCCAGCAAGGAGCCGCAGAGATAAAGGCCGAACTCCCGGGCCATTGCAGCCATTTCGGCAAAGGCCCCCTCTCCCAGCGGGTCGGCCCACTCCGCCGCGCGCTCCAGCGCGTACCCGTGCAGCCACAGTTCCGGCAACAGCAGAAGGTCCGCCCCCACCTCCCGGGCCCGCGCGGCCAGTGCCCGGGCCCGGGTCCGGTTCCGCTCCAGATCTCCAGGGACAACGTCCATCTGCCCCAGCGCAATCGTCAGAGTCGTGAGGTTTCCCATCAGCGGTCTCCTGGCGGTGATTTTCTTTACCCCAGCATCTCCACAAACGCCGCCAGACGGGTCGCCACCTGTTCCTCCGCGAAGGCCCGGTAGTCGTTGTGGTCGGCCTCCAGAAGGAGCGCCGGAACTCCCAGTTCGCGGGCCAGACGATCCCGCTGGTCCATCTGGCCGATGGAGTAGGGCTTACAGGAGCGGTCGGAGTGGAGAATGGCGCCGTCCAATTGGTACTCCTCCACCATCCGCCGCATGGTCGCCAGTTTGTGGCCGGTCCCCCGGTTCAGAATGGGATAAATGTACGTGCGGGCCATAGAGTCCCAGAGGTCGTCGGGGTTAATGAGGGGAGCCAGTTCTCCCCAGGCATTGGTGTAGGTGGACGCGACAACGGCGACACCCCGCTGGGCCAGAAACTCCGCCAGATAGCGCAGCCGGTACCAGATGGGGAGATTGTCCCAGAGGACCCGCTTACGCTCGTTCCGGACAGCGCCGATTCCCCGGGCGATGCGCTCGTCCACCTCCTTCAGCAGCGCGGCATAAAAGTCCACCGTCTCCGGATCGCCCCGCATCTCCACGATGGGGGCCATCTGGATGAACTGGTCAAAGACCGAGATGGGCGCGGGCCGATGCCGACAGCGCTGCAGGATCTCCAGCCACAGTTCCGAGGCCCGCTTACTCAACATCCCCACCTCCCGCAGCCGACGCTCGTCCAGCCGCTTTCCGGCGATCCTCTCCAGCAGGGGGACCGCCTCCTCCAGTTGCCGCCGTACGTAGCGGACCGCGTGTTCGGTGGCTTCCTCGCCGTACACGAAGGGGGTGTCTATCACGATCAGGGGGACCTGGAAGTACTCCGCCAGGACCCGGTACCAGAACAGGACGGTCTGACAGATGTTGGTACAGGCGAAGAGGAGGTCCGGTTTGGGGAGCCGTCCCACGGGGGTCCTCCCGGATAGGACGGCGCCGATGTCGGTGCGGGCGTAGGAGCAGAGGTCACGGGAGTAGCCCGCTTCCTCCGCAGCCGACGCAATGTCCACCGCCAGCCGGGCCGTCCCGCAGATGGCGGCGTGGTTCTCCGGGTAGAGGACGTAGAAATCCAGCGCCTTGAGGAGTTCCACCGGCGCTCCGGAGGTGACCCAGGCCACCTTCCGGTAGCCGCTGGCGTAGCGGCCAGCCAGCCAGTGGCGGGCCACCAGTTCCTTTGTGCGGGGAGCGATCTTCAGCGGCGGAGCCAGGATCTCCGTGTTCCACCGGACAGGACGTCGTTCTGCGCGCCATCGCTCCAGCCGGAGCACCGCAGGACCCAGGACATTCACGTTCCAGTGGTAGCGTAGGGGAGTGAGGAGGTTCATCGGAGGCTCTCCTGAAAATTGCGATAAAGGCCGCTTTTTAAAGGAGTGGAATGCCAGCCACTTCCTTAAGCGCTGATTGGAAATCAGCCTTCCCTGGCACTTCGTGCGGGGCGTCCGCCTCCGCGGGCGCAGGTTTTCCGGTCGGCGCAGGCCGACCGCTGGCCGAAGGCCAAGGCAGGCCGGCTTCCAGTCGGCACTGATTAGAAATCAGCCTTCCCCTGGCACTTCGTGCCGGACGTCCGCCTCCGGGGATGCCGAACCTTTGGGTCGACGGAGGCCGACCCCCGGCCAAGGGCCAGGCCAAGGGCGACTTCAGTCGGCGCCCAGTAGCGGCTACCGACATCCGATCCCGCCCTTCAACATCGCCATCACCCGTGCGGCCGCCGCGCTGGCGTGGGCCACCGTCTCCGGGATGTCCATCGGGCCGACGGCGGTCCCAGCCACAAAGACGCCGGGGCGCCCCGTCTCCATCGGGCAGAGATCGCCGTTCGCCGCCGTCAGCCATCCCGTCTCGTCCACCGCCACTCCCAGCATCTCGGCCAACCGGCGGGTTTCCGGGCGGGGGACCATCGCCGGGGCCACCACTACCAGGTCCGCCGCAATCCGTACCTGTCGGCCGGAGAGGGTATCCGCCCCCAGCACCACCACCCGTCCGTTCTCCGCAAAGACCCGGGAGACCTTCCCCCGCAGGTAGACCACGTCTTCCTTCTCCATCGCCCGCTGGATGAATTCGTCGTACCCCTTGCCGGGGGAACGGATGTCAATGTAGAAGACGTAGGCCTGGCCGTCGTGGACCCGGTGGCGGTAGAGGATGGCCTGCTTGGCACTGTACATACAGCAGATTTTGGAACAGTGGGGCAGATGACGGGCCGGCTCCCGGGACCCCGCGCACTGGATGAAGACTACCTCCTTCGGTTCCCGGCCGTCGGACGGGCGCAGGACTTTGCCCGCCGTAGGCCCGGATGCCGAGAGCAGCCGTTCAAAAGCCAGCGCGTCTATCACGTCCGGGATTTTGCCCCCGCCATACTCCGGCATCCTCTTCAGGTCGTAGAGGTCGTACCCTGTGGCCAGGATGATGGCTCCGACTTCCGTCTCCACGAAGGTATCCGTCTGGTCGTAGGCGATGGCGCCGGTAGGACAGAACTTCTCGCAGGCCCGGCAGCGGCCCTTCTGAAAGTAGATGCAGGCCTCCCGGTCTATCACGGGCTTGTTGGGGACAGCCTGGGGGGAAAGGGTATAGATGGCTTTGCGGGGCCCCAGTCCCCGCTGAAACTCCGCTGGAACCTTACTGGGACATTTCTCCTGGCAGAGGCCGCAGCCCGTGCACTTTTCCCAGTCCACGTAGGCCGCATAACGGCGGATGCGGACCTGGAAACGGCCAGCCTCTCCGGTCACCGACTCCACTTCCGAATATGTCCACAGTCGGATATTCTCATGGCGGCCGACTTCCACCGTGCGAGGGGTAAGGATACACTGGGAGCAATCCAGGGTGGGAAAAGTCTCCGAGAGTTGGGCCATCCGACCGCCGATGGAGGGGAGTCGCTCCACCAGCACGACCTCGTAGCCCGCGTTGGCCAGATCCAGTGACGCCTGCATCCCGGCGATCCCCGCGCCCACCACCAGTACCCGGGGCACCACCTTCGTTTGTCCCGCAGCCATATGCTCCTTTCTGCCTACAGAAAAAGCAGGTCTGCAGGTGCGCCCTGTGCCCCTGCGCCCTGCGACCTGCTTGTGCCCTGCGCCCTTGCTCCTTGCGGCGTGTGACCTGTTACCCGATCTCCACCAGCACTCGGTCTTTCTCCACGTCGTCGCCGGGGCGGACGTAAATAGCCTTCACCACGCCGTCCTGCTTGGCCTGGAGTTCGTTTTCCATCTTCATCGCCTCCAGGACGCAGACGGGGTCGCCCGCGCGCACCCGCTGGCCGACCTGGACCAGGATGCGGGTGATTTTTCCGGGCATAATCGCCAGCACTGCGCCCGCGCTGGCGGCCGCAGGGGCCGGCCCGGCAGCACGGGATGGGGTGGGGGAGGGGGGTGGGGCGGCGGTCACCCGGATCCCGCTCACCTCCACCGAGTAGGGTTTCCCCTCCACTACGGCCCGTTTCTCCTCCAGCAGGACACTGTAGGCGATGCCATCTACCAGAACCGTGCCGTCGGGGGCAACCTCCACCTTGAACGGGCGCCCGTTCACCGTCACTGTATCCCCCTCGGCGACCACCGGGTACACCACACCGTTCAGAACCAACGTGAACTCCCGCTTCAATCCGCGCCTCCTGTGGATGGACCACCAAGACACGAAGCCATTTGTTAATTTTTAATTGTTAATTTATTAATTTCTTCGCGTCTTGGTGCCTTCGTGGTGAACCCTACCTCAACCCTCCGGCGCCCTCCAGGATGCCGGTCCAGCGGCTGTTGGTGGGCCGCCACGCCGTCTTCCAAGGGGAGAGGGCCGGGATGGATGGGGTGGGGGACTCCTTTTGGGCCTGTTCCTGGAGCCGGTGCAGGAGCATCCCGGCGATGGCCGCCGCGATGGGCTCCTTCCCGTCGCTCCCCCGCGCGCGCCGTTCCAGGAAGGGACGGGCGATCTGGGGGAACAGGGCATAGGAGATGACGTCCTCCTCGCAGCGGGCCAGGTGGCCGATCTCCTCCCAGGCCTTGGGCATCCCGGGCGGCAGCAGGTCCGCTGGACGGCAGTCTATGGGCTCCTCGTCGCCGATGACCAGTCGCTTGACCTGGGGGTCAATGGGCGCGGGGGGACGTCCGTAGAAGCCCCGGACGTAGTTCTTGACCTCCTCCGGCACAATCTTGTACCGTTCTCCCAGGACCACGTTGAGCGTCGCCTGGGTGCCCACAATCTGGCTGGACGGGGTCACCAGCGGGGGATAGCCCAGTTCCGCCCGCACGCGCGGGACTTCCTTGAGGACCTCCGGATACTTGTGTTCCGCCTTCTGGGAGCGCAGTTGGGAGACCAGGTTGGAGAGCATCCCGCCGGGAATCTGGTACTGGAGAACTCCCACGTCCACCCCGACGAAACCGCTCTCGTAGCGGGCGTACTTCCGGCGGACGCCCGCGAAGTACTCCGCGATCTCCGCCAGCAGGTTCAGGTCCAGGCCGGTATCCCACTCCGTCCCCTGGAACATAGCGACGACGGACTCGGTGGGAGAGTGGGAGGGGCCCAGAGAGAGGGGGGAGATGACCGTATCCACAATGTCGGCGCCGGCCTCCACCGCCTTGATGATGGCGGCCGTTGCCATCCCGCTGGTGGTGTGGGAGTGGAAATGGACCGGAAGGCCGATATCGCGCTTGAGCCGCCGGACCAGTTCGTAGGCCGCGTAGGGGGTGATCAGACCAGCCATATCCTTGATGCAGATGGAATCCGCCCCTATCTCGGCCATCTGGCGGGCGAGGTTGACAAAATAGTCTATACTGTAGGGTGGGCCGATGGTGTAGCAGATGGCGGGCTGGACGTGGGCTCCCTCCCGCCGGGCGATGCGCATCGCCGGCTCTATATTGCGGATGTCGTTGAGGGCGTCAAAGATCCGGAAGACGTCTATCCCATTGGCCCGGGCGCGGACGATGAACCGCTCCAGCACATCGTCGGGGTAGTGGCGGTAGCCGACGACGTTCTGGCCTCGCAGGAGCATCATAAAGCGGGTATTGGGCATCGCCTTCCGGAGCAGGCGGAGCCGCTCCCAGGGGTCCTCCTCCAGGAACCGCATGGCCGAATCAAAGGTGGCGCCGCCCCACATCTCCACCGCCCAGAAGCCGACCTTATCCATCTTCTCGGCGATGGGGAGCATATCCTCGGTGCGCATCCGGGTCGCCAGCAGCGACTGATGGCCGTCCCGCAGAACCAGATCGCAGATTTTGAGGGGCCTGCCCATTGTTTCTCCTCCTGAAACGCTCCTCGTGCGCCTTTTGAAATTGTAAGGCAGAGAGGAGAGTTTGTCAACCTCTGGTCTTTGAAATCAGAAGTAGGACGGGATGAACATAAAGGCTCTGAAACGCTCTCAAGAAAGGACTACAAAGACTGGCCACAGCGGGAGCAGAAACGGGCGCCGGGCCGCGCGGGCGCGCCGCAGGAGGGACACGACGAAAGAGAGACCGATTGCCCGCAGCGGGGGCAGAAACGGGCTCCGGGGCGAAGGGAGGCGCCGCAGGAAGGACACTGAAGGCGAGGCGGGAAGACAGACCGTCCACAGCGGGGACAGAAACGGGCTCCAGAGCGCAGCGACGCGCCGCAAAAGGGGCATAGAGGGAGTGGGAAGGGGAAAGGTGACGGTGGGGTAGTCGGAGGCCCTGATGGAATGGACGGCGGGTAGGGCTGGGTTTCCGGCGGAGGCGGGGCGGGCGGCGCCCCCGAAGGCACTGATGGAGGATGCGGCGGGTAGGGCCACATCGCCGGAGGCGGAGGAGGCGTCGGAGGATAAGAGGGTGGGACCTGGGGCAGGGGCGGAGGCGGGTAGGGCGGGGCGGGCGCACGGCGGCCCAGGAACCAGACGGTCGCTCCGGCCAGAAGAAGCCCTGTCCCCAACATCCCCATAGCCCCGACCAGCCCCAGCAAGGAAAGCACCCCAGTTCCAGCAGGAGGGGGCAACGGCTCCGGCGTAACGAACGGAACAGGCGTAGGGGTGGGCAGAGGAGGAAGGGGCGCCGGTGTTTGGGACGGAACGGTGGGCGTCGGGAGGGGGGGTGCTTTGGTCGGAGGAGGGGGAGAAACCGCCGTTCGGGCGGAGGGCGGCGGGGGCAACTGGAGGCGGCCATATCCATAGCCCGTGTCCGGGCCCCCGGGCCCCCGGTCCACTGTGTGGGCCAGCAGGAAGTCTATGACCTGCTGGCGGTTAAACTCCGGGTAGGCGCTCCAGACCAGCGCCGCGGCTCCCGCCACGTGGGGGGCGGAGGCGGAAGTCCCTGCGAAAGGGTCATCGTAAGAGGCAGTGGAGACCCCTGCCGGAGCCGCGATCTCTGGCTTCAGCCGTTCGTCGGTCGTGGGGCCCTGGGAACTGTAGTCCTCCAGCGTGTCCCGCCGCCAGTGGGTGGCCCCGACGGCCAGCGCACCTACTGCGTCCGCGGGTGTGGAGAGGCTGTACTCCGGAGAGGGATAAGCCACATCTGCTCCATCCGCAAAGATTTCCAGCACAGCAGGTCG
>JANXAH010000092.1 GCA_025062415.1 Anaerolineae bacterium
CTTCCTCATCTCCTCCAACATTGCGTCAGATTGATCCACTGCAATCACCCGCAGGCCTGCAAGAACCAGCCCTTCCGTGATAAAGCCTGTGCCTGCTCCGAGGTCGGCAGCAATCTTGCCACTTTGCACACCTGCCGCAGCAAGAGCCTTCTCTCTTACAGCCTCCGAGAAGAAACTTTGCCTCATCTGATCCCATTGAGACGCAACATCATCAAAGTACTGCTTACTGGCCATAAAGTTCTCCTTAAATTAGCGTGGTAGCGCTACTCTGAACCTTCCTATCCGCCAGCCGCCCAACATGGATTAGGTTGACAATGTCCGTGTAACAGCCTATATCTGGCGATCGTCCACCTAAACAGCAAGAATTGGACATTTGCCGCAATCGCGCCAAAATTGCGACATCATCCGCCTAAACAGCAAGATTTTGACCGTCGTGCAGGGGCTAAAGTGAGGGCGACGGGCATCCAGCGTGGCTGGTTTGGCCCTGCTTTCCGAAGAAGAAAAGGGGAGAAAGGGAGCACCAACCATCGGGCCTCCCAGGAGCGGATTGGTCTTTCCGGACGACAACCCTTTATCCGACCTGGCCCGCAAAGGGCCAAGGGACGGGAACAACCGGATTGAAAACAAAAAGGAGACCCCTCGCCGGAATGATCCGACCGCAGGTGTCTCCTTTGCAAGTACGGCGGGCGTGGGGATTGCTCCCCACACCGTATCGCCCACCCGTCCCAGAGGGAGCGCAGTGGGTCGGAGACAGGAGTGTGGACCTGTTCAGGTGCGGAGAGGCAGGAATCCCCGCAGAGGCATTTTTATTATACACCCTTTCAGAGGGCCTGTCAAGAATGACTTTATTGAAGAAATTGGGATGCAGGAGGGCGGCCTGTGACCGTCCTCCTGCATCCGCTATCCTTTGATCACCGCCAGGGGGCGCAGGCGGGCAACCTTGCGGGCCAGCCCCGCGCCGTGCACTACCTCCACCACCTGGCTGACGTTCTTGTAGGCCGCCGGGGCCTCCTCCGCCAGCCCTTTGGTGCTTCCGGCCCGGATGACCAATCCCTGCTCCTCCAGTTCCCGCTTCAGGTCCGGCCCCCAGATTTTCTTCAGCGCCTGGGCCCGGCTCATCACCCGCCCTGCGCCGTGGCAGGTGGAACCAAAAGAAAGTTCCATCGCCTTCTCCGTTCCCACCAGCACGTAGGACTCCGTCCCCATAGAGCCGGGAACCAGAACCGGCTGGCCCACATCCCGATAGGCCTTCGGAACCTCCGGACGGCCCGGACCAAACGCGCGCGTGGCCCCCTTGCGGTGGACACAGACCTTCACACGCTTGCCGTCTATCTCGTGTTCCTCAAACTTGGCGATGTTGTGGGCCACGTCGTAGACCTGATAGAGGTCCCAGTTGCGGACTTTGCCCTGGAGGACGTCCCGAAAGGCCTCCCGCACGCCCATGGCCAGCACCTGCCGGTTGACGAAGGCGTAGTTGACCGCGCAGGCCATCGCACCATAATAGGCCCGGCCCTCCGGAGAATCTATGGGCGCGCAGACCAGTTCCCGGTCGGGGATGGAGATACCGTATTTCTGAACAGCCGTCTGAAGGCTTTTAACGTAGTCGTCGCAAATCTGGTGGCCGAAGCCCCGGGAGCCACAGTGGATCTGGACAACGATCTGGTTCTCCCGCAGGCCGAAGACCTTCGCCACCTGGGGGTCGTAGATTTCCTCCACGACGTCAATCTCCAGGAAGTGGTTGCCCGCGCCCAGGGAGCCGATCTGGTCGCCGCCCCGCTCCCGAGCCCGCGCGCTCACCTTGCTGGGGTCGGCACCGGGGAGAGTGCCCTCCTCCTCCGTGTGGGCCAGGTCCTCTTCCCGCGCCTGTCCCCGCTTCAGGGCCCACCGGGCTCCCTCCACCACCAGTTCGTCCAGTTCGCGCGGGGAGATGCGGATGCGCCCGGGCTCCCCCACGCCGCTGGGGCAGGCCCGGTAGAGCGCGTTGGTCAGGTCCCGCAGGTACGGGGCCACTTCCTCTTTCTCCAAATGGGAGGCCAGCAGACGGACGCCACAGTTTATGTCGTAGCCCACCCCTCCGGGGGAGATGACACCGGTTCGGACGTCCATCGCCGCAACGCCCCCGATGGGGAAGCCGTAGCCCTCGTGGAAATCGGGCATCGCCATCGCATACTTGAGGACGCCCGGGAGCGTCGCAGTGTTGATGAGTTGCTCCACTGTCCGGTCGCGAAAGGCGGAGTCCAGCATCTCCGCGCTGGCAAAAATGCGGGCCGGAACCCGCATGTCCGGACGGGTTTCCTTCGGTAACTCCCAAATGAACTTATCTACGCGACGGAAATCCTTCTTCTCCACCATATGTTACCTCCTTGCAGGACGATGGCCCACCGGCAGTGGACTGCCAATGTCCACCGTCTCTTAGCCGCGTCGGAACAGGCTCAACACCCTGTGCTTCAGGGATCGCCATACTCCTCTGCGCTCAGGAACGACGGGACATCGCGTGCTCCGCTTCTCCATCTCCAGCCGCCATTTCTGCTGGGCGGTTCGCACATACGCGCGTAGGTCGTTCCCATCCACCAGATTCAACGCCAACGGGTACCGACTTTGGACCTCGCGCTCCCGCGGGCTGAATGAGCCTGTCGTACAAAGGTGTATCCTGTTAAAGTGAGCGCCCCTGAGGTCGTTCAGCAGCACCTCCAGGGCATTCACCGGCATCTCCTGGTCTCTGATGTAGGCTCTCGCGAACTCGCTTTGCGCATACCGCGCGTTGTACAACACCAGGTCTATGCGTCCTCTCTCCCAGGTTGCGGCCATCGTCTCCAGGCCGCGCTGCTCAAAAGCCCACTGGATCAACAGCCCAAACTCAACGACCTCTAAGGACGCCAATTCACCCGCATCCAGACGCAGAAACCGGGAGAGGTACCGGTATCGTTCGCCGCGAGGAAGTTTGCTCCAGAGCGGGATGTCCGCCGGGGCGTCCGGGCTTTTTGCGATTCCCAAGCCCTGCCCAACCATATACGCCCCTTGTGGTTGGAACGGAGGGCGATTTATACCAGGGTATCAGACATCAAACGTGACCGTCGTCTCCAGGCCGCGCTCGGTGGGGCGGATGACCAGGCCGCTGAAGGTGGCGGCCTTAATAAAGTGGCGGATTTCGTCCGTTCGTCCGCCCCGGACTGTCCCCCGCAGGTGGGTCGGCGTGACCTCCTCCAAGTCAAACTCGGTGAAGACGGTACCGTCCCGCTCGTTCAGGTAGATCAGTTCCCCCAGCCAGGTGACCAGAAGGGTCTCGGCATCGGGCGCGCTCAGGTCCAGCGGAACTTCCTTTTCAGGCCGGACGGCCTCGGGGTTGGCCATCAGCCAGGCCAGCCCCCGCGCGGCGTTGACGAAAAGTTCCTTCAGGTCCCGCCCCCAGACCCGGAGCGCGACATCGGCAGTGTGGGGAAGCTCTTCAAAGCCAGGGTCCTGCTCCCGATGGCCTTCCATACTGGAATCCCGAAAGACAGGTGTTTAGGTGGCAATACTTTACCATTTTCTAAGCCAGTTGTCAAGGAAAAGCGGGCCTTCACCCTCCCAAGGGGTTGACCTGGTAGTTGGGCGCCTCTTTGGTGATGATGATGTTGTGCGGGTGGCTCTCAATCAGTCCGGCGTTGGTGATCCGAATCAGCCGACCCTTCCGCCGCAGTTCCTCCAGCGTCGCCGCGCCAACATACCCCATTCCCGCCCGCAGGCCGCCCACCAGTTGGAAGATGTAGTCGTGCAGCGGGCCCTTGTAGGGAACCCGTCCTTCCACTCCCTCAGGAACCAGTTTCCCACCTGGCGTCTGGCCCGAACCGTAACGGTCCCGCCCGTAGCCGCGCATGGCGCCGAGGCTGCCCATCCCCCGGTACTCCTTGAAGCGACGGCCCTCGTAGAAAACGATCTCCCCCGGAGATTCGTCCAGCCCCGCCAGCAGGTTCCCCAGCATCACCGCCGACGCGCCCGCGATGAGGGCCTTCACGATATCGCCGCTGTACTTGATTCCTCCGTCGGCGATGATGGGGATTCCATACGGTGCGGCCGCCCGGGCGCACTCGTAGATGGCGCTTACCTGGGGCACGCCCACCCCGGCGACGACGCGCGTCGTGCAGATAGACCCGGCCCCGACGCCGACTTTGACCACGTCGGCGCCCGCGCGGATGAGCGCTTCCGTCCCCTCCGCGGTGACCACATTTCCCGCAATAATAGGCAGATCGGGCCAGTGGTGGCGGATTCGGTGGATGGCCCGGATGACTCCTTCGGAATGACCGTGGGCCGTGTCTATCACTCAACTTGCCCGTAATCCTACAACGCTTTTGGTCGCATAGCAACTGGCAGAGTGCAGCAGGGAGATCTTGTACCCCTCCGCATCCCCCAGCCCCTTCTCCTCCCCATCAGAGGGGAAGAGAAAGGGGAAAGGAGGGTTTTAGGGGCGACGAAGCCGCCCCTCAAAGCCTCTTCCACTCTCCCTTCCCTGAAGTTTGGCTTTTTCGGGAAGGGGAGGCAGGAAAATCTCCGAAAACTGCCTTTGTTAAGTTGCAAAGGACACTTCGCTTCGGGGCAACCTTTGAATCCCTCCGGTGTTGTTGATTACGAACAGTCATTACAGGGGGGACAGGATGCGAAAACGGGTGGTCGTCACTGGACTGGGGGCTGTCACGCCGCTGGGCAACGATGTGCCCACGCTCTGGGAGAACCTGCTGGCGGGCAGGAGTGGCGTTGGTCCCATCACTCAGTTTGATGCCTCTAACCTGGAGGTGCGCATCGCTGCCGAAGTCAAGGGCTTTGACCCGGTGGCCCTCTTTGGGCGACGGGAGGCCCGCCGCCACGACCGGTTCACGCTCTTTGCGCTGGAGGCCGCCCGCCAGGCCATCGCAGACGCGGGTCTCCAGTTTGAGCAGGAGGACCGGGACGCGGTCGGCGTGGTGATTGGGACAGGCATCGGCGGGGCTCACACGTTTCTGGAGAACCACGATGTTCTGCAGAAGGCCGGTCCCCGACGGGTCAGCCCCTTTATGATCCCGATGATGATGCCCAATGCGGCTTCGGCCGTCGTTGCCATCACCTACGGCCTGCGGGGCCCTAATATGATGATCGCCTCCGCCTGCGCCACCGGCGCGCACGCAATTGGGGAGGCGGCGGAAATTATCCGCCGGGGCGACGCCGAGGTGATGATCTGCGGCGGCAGTGAAGCGGTAATTCATCCCCTCGCTATCAGCGGGTTTGCCAATATGGGCGCGCTTTCCCCTCGCAACGACGAGCCCCAGCGGGCCTCCCGCCCCTTTGACGCCCACCGGGATGGTTTCGTGCTGGGGGAGGGAGCCGGGGTGCTGATCCTGGAGTCCCTGGAACACGCTGCAGCGCGAGGCGCGCGCATCTACTGCGAGTTGGCGGGCTACGGCGCGTCCTGCGACGCCTACCACATCGCCGCGCCGGAGGAGGCGGGGGAGGGAGCCGCACTATCTATGCGGCGCGCACTGGCCGACGCCGGCCTTCCCCCGGAGGCGGTGGACTACATCAACGCCCACGGCACCAGCACCCCCCTCAACGACCGGATAGAGACCCAGGCCATCCGTGCCGTCTTCGGCCCCCATGCCGACCGGCTGGCTGTCAGTTCCACGAAGTCTATGATCGGCCACCTGATGGGCGCGGCGGGGGCGGTGGAGGCCATCGTCTGCGTCAAGAGTCTGGAGACTGGCTGGGTTCACCCCACCATCAACTACGAGACTCCTGACCCTGAGTGCGACCTGGATTACGTCCCCAACCAGGCCCGGTATCTGAAGCCCAGGGTAGCCCTTTCCAATTCCTTCGGGTTCGGTGGGCATAATGGGTGCCTGGTGTTTGCGGTGATGGAGTAACGCGCCGCTCAGGCGCAATTGTGAGTCCACCGCAAAAACTCACCGCAACTTCAGGTTCTTCGGGAGGCTCAGTCGCCGCAGCGCGGACCGTCAGGCCTGCGGAATCCTTTTCTACAGGCTAAAAGCCTGCGTGTGCAGGCTAATAGCCTGCGTGTGCAGGCTAAAAGCCTGCGTTACGTGCAGGCTGAAAGTCTGCGTGTACAGGCTGAAAGCCTGCGTTACGTGCAGGCTGAAGGTCTGCGTGTGCAGGCTAATAGCCTGCGTTACGTGCAGGCTGAAAGTCTGCATGTGCAGGCTAAAAGCCTGCGTTACGTGGCTTTTAAGGAGAGAATACGCCGTTGGGCGATGGTTTTTAGATTCCAAAGGGGGACTTCGTAATTGGGTTTACCACCGGGCTGGGAGGTCTCTATGCCGCGTGCCCACGTTGTCGGCTGGGGAAAATATATCCCCCAAAAGGTGCTGACCAACGATGACCTCTCCCGGATGGTGGAGACTTCGGACGAGTGGATCGTCACCCGTACGGGTATCCGGGAGCGGCGCATCGCCGCAGAGAACGAGACCACTGCGACAATGGCCGTCCAGGCCGCCCGACAGGCGCTGGAGGTGGCCAGAATCGGGCCGGAGAAGGTGGATCTTATCGTCGTCGCCACGGCGACGCCGGACTACCTCTTCCCGTCCACGGCCTGCCTGGTCCAGGACGCGCTGGGGGCGACCCGCGCCGCAGCCTTTGACCTGGCCGCGGGTTGCACCGGCTTCGTCTACGCCCTGGCCGTCGCCGCCGCGATGGTGGAATCCGGCGCCGTCCAGACTGCACTGGTGGTCGGCTCCGAGACCCTTTCCCGCATCACCGACTGGACCGACCGGAACACCTGCGTCCTCTTTGGCGATGGCGCTGGCGCCGTCGTCCTGCGGGCCGGGCCCGACAGCGGCGGAGTTCTGGCAAGCGTCCTGGGCGCCGACGGCTCCGGCAGCGACCTGTTGATGCTCCCCGGCGGCGGCAGCCGTCACCCCGCTTCCCACCAGACGGTCGCTAACCGGATGCACTCCATTAAGATGCAGGGCCGGGACGTCTTCCGCTTCGCTGTCCGGGTTATCCCGATGGTTACCCGCCAGGCGCTGGAGCGGGCTGGCCTCACGCTGGACGACGTGGCGCTCTTTATCCCCCATCAGGCCAACGGGCGCATCATAGAGAGCGCCCTCCGGGACCTGAAACTCCCGCCGGAGAAGGTCTACGGCAACCTGGAACGGTACGGCAACACGTCGGCGGCATCCATCCCTATCGCCCTCTGTGAGGCGGTGGAAGAGGGGCGGCTTCGGCCAGGGGACGTGGTGGTCTGCGTGGGGTTCGGAGCCGGGCTCACCTGGGGCGCGACGGTCCTGCGCTGGACGCATCCCCAGCCTGCGCCGGTCCCGGCCTGGCGGCAGTTCCTGCGACGGCTCCGATACGCCCTGGCCGCGATCCGCTCCTGGTTGCGGCATCGGTGGTGGAGGGTCTTTACGGGACGCAGGTAAACGGGGGATAGGGGATGCTTTGTGTTGACTTGCGTTCACCTGCACTCATCTGTGTTCGCCGGAGGGAAAATGCGCAGAGACCTGCACCGGTTGGAGGAGATGGAAGCGTCGGCCCGCGCGGGCGGCGGGCCGGAACGAATTCAGCGGCAACACGCGCAGGGTAAACTGACCGCGCGGGAGCGGCTGGAGGCGCTCCTGGACCCCGGTTCCTTTGTGGAACTGGACACCTTCGTCACTCATCGGGCGACAGAGTTCGGCCTGGACCGGGAGCGCCCGCTGGGCGACGGCGTCGTCACCGGCTGGGGGGAGATAGATGGCCGGAAGGTCTATGTTTTCGCCCAGGATTTCACCGTTCTGGGGGGCTCCGTGGGCGAGGCCCACGGAAGAAAAATCTGCAAGGTGCTGGACCTGGCCCTGCAGAACGGGGCGCCGATCGTCGGCCTCAACGACTCCGGTGGGGCGCGCATCCAGGAGGGGGTGGACGCGCTGGTGGCCTACGGGGAGATTTTCTACCGCAACGTCCAGGCCTCCGGCGTTATCCCCCAGATTTCGGTCATTATGGGCCCCTGTGCAGGGGGCGCGGTCTATTCGCCAGCCCTGACGGACTTTGTCGTGATGGTGGAGGGGACCGCCCGGATGTTCATCACCGGCCCCGACGTCATCCGGGCGGTGACTCACGAGGAAGTGACGCCGGAGGAACTGGGGGGCGCGCGCGTCCACGCTACGACCAGCGGGGTGGCCCACTTTGTCGCGTCGGACGACAGGGCCGCGCTGGCGCTGGTGCGTCGTCTCCTTTCGTACCTGCCCTCCAACAACGCCGAGGATCCGCCCTACCTTCCCCCCACCGACCCGCCCGACCGGGCCGACGAGGAACTGGACACGCTGGTGCCGGAGGACCCGGCCGCCCCTTACGATATGTACGAGGTCATCCGCCGGGTGGTGGACGATGGAGAGTTTCTGGAGGTCCAGGCGGGCTTCGCCCGGAACCTCATTGTGGGCTTCGCCCGGCTGGGGGGATACCCCGTCGGCATCGTTGCCCAGCAGCCAGCGGTCCTGGCGGGGGTCCTGGACATCAACGCCGCCGACAAGGGCGCGCGGTTCATCCGCTTCTGCGACGCCTTCAACATCCCTCTGGTCACCTTCGCCGACACTCCGGGCTTTCTCCCCGGCGTCGCGCAGGAACACGGGGGCATCATCCGCCACGGGGCGAAGATGATCTATGCCTACGCCGAAGCGACAGTTCCCAAACTCTCCGTTATCACCCGGAAGGCCTACGGCGGCGCATATATTGTGATGAGTTCCAAATCCCTGCGGGGAGACCTCTGCTTTGCCTGGCCCACGGCCGAGATCGCGGTGATGGGTCCGGAGGGGGCGGTCAACGTTGTCTTTCGGAGGGAACTGGCCGAGGCGGAGGACCCGGAGGCGGTCCGGGAGCGGCTGGTTCAGGAGTACCGGGAGCGCTTTGCCAACCCCTACGTCGCCGCGGGGCGAGGGTATCTGGACGGGGTCATCCGCCCCTCTCAGACTCGTCCGATGCTCATCCGGGGGCTGGAAATGCTGCGGGATAAGCGGGTTCGGCGGCCAGCGCGCAAGCACGGGAACATCCCGCTGTAGGAATAAAGCCCGGCGGTTCTGCGCCCGACGAACCCTTCCACGGTGGTGTCGGCCACCCCTCGTCCTCCTGTGCGGAGGGCGGGGGGTGGCTTCCAATTTGTCGGGTGGCGGTCAGCCGCTGCTGAGCGCCTGGAGACACCTCACCCCTCCCTTGGCCCCCTCCTCTCAACTTCGGCCTTCCGCAACCATTCCCCAAAATGGGACACACCTGGGGCAGGAACTTCCTTTGCCTCATAGGGGGATGCCAGTATAATTTTTGTTAAGTTGCAGCACGTTGGGCTCAGAACATGATGTCTGAGAAACGCTGAGGGCCGCGTAGCGCAGGCTGTTGGTTTGTGATGGATGGCCTGAAAACATCTTTCTGACGGATGTTCGCAGGCCTGGCAATCTGCGCTACAGCGCCGCGGGTCCCCGAAGGACCTGAATTTTCAGGCCTCAAATCTCAGGCGGAAAGAGGTCCAGTGGTCCGGAGAACCAGAGAAAGCACCTGGCTGGTTGCCTCTCGTTGCCTGGCTATCATCCGACGTGTCCAGCGTGGGCCAGCGACCTGGAAGGAACTGGTGGAGGCCGTCCGTCGGGAGGTCGGAAGGGACGCCTACGGAGAGGCGGAGGGGAAGGCGCTTCATCGGCGGCTGGAAAACGACCTGGCCCGGATTCGGGAACGGCTGGGAGTGGAAATCCGGTACTCCCGACAGGAAAAGGGCTACATCATCTACTCCCTGTGGGTGCCCCTGCTGGACCTGCCCGACGAAGACCTCCGGACGATCGCCTGGTTGGGCCGAATCTTTGACTACGATTCCCCCTACTGCGACGAGGTCCACGCTTTTCTGAATCGCATCGTCTTCTACCTGGGGGACCGGCGCGCTCCGGCTGTTCGCCGCTATGCCCAGGGGCTGGAAATAGACCTGCGTCAGCGGGATAGCGACGAAGTCTCTCCGGAAACGGTGCTCCGGTTGGAACGGGCGATAGTGGAAAGGCGCTGGATAGAGTTGGATTACCTCTCCCCCCAGTATGAAGACGGGATTCCCCGTCGGCACCGGGTGGCTCCGGTTCGGGTCTACTTTGACCCCGGCCGGGGCCATTATTATCTCTATGGCTGGTGTCGGACCATTTCGGGCCCGGAGGGCACCACTGATTGTCAGGAATATCTCTATTACCGCGTTGGCCGTATTCGGCGCCTGCGCCTTTTGCCAGACGTAGTGCCCCCTGTGCTCCCGCGCGGTCAGGTCTATGAGGTCGTCTACGAACTGGCACCGGAGATTGCCCGGTTGGGCATCACCCGCCATCCCGAAATCACGGTCCACGAAGTGGAGCAGCGGGAGGACGGAAGTGCCCTTGTTCGCGGCGAGACCCATAACCTTTTCTGGGCGGTCCAGCGGCTTCTCCAGTACGGCGCGGGTTGCCGGGTCCTGGGCGGCCCAGAACTCCTGGCCGAAATGCGACAGGTGGTAGGGGAGATGGCACGGTTATATACGGAAACCCCGTAGCCCTCAAACTCCCCCACTGTTGTGGGGGTATGGGTATGATACAATGGGAAAAACCTCATCCCTCAGGTGCCCAAACCTCAACCGAAGGGAGGATCGGCGTGTTCACCCAGGCGGAACTGGAAGCGACTCTGACCCAATATGTGGAAACCGTCGTCCCTGCGATGCTGCGCCGGGGATATCACCTGATCCTGGTGAAGGGAGGACCCGAGTACCCTCACCTTTCCGAGCAGTCCCACTTCACTCACATTGTCAACGGCGTCTTTGCCCTCGCCCGGCTTCTGCAGTTTCTGGCCGTCCAGGGGCTCTCCATCCCTCGCTTGGACGGGACCACCCTGCGCAAAGCCCTGGCCCTCTACACCGTCCACGAGGTGCACAAGGACCGAGAGGTGGAGCGGGGTGGCCTGTCGGAATTTGACATCCCTCTGGAGCGAGTGCGGGAGGAGTACAAGGCCCTGGGTCTGGAGGCCTTCGCAGGCCCCGTAGACGACCACCTTCTCCGGGCGGCCAACGTCCACAAACGCAGCACGCGCCACGGCGACCTGCTGCTCAGCGGCGATCCGGACGCCCAGCGGCTCTGGCTCCTGGTCCGCATCGCCGACGCACTGGCTTCCTCCCAGACCCCGGAGGAAGCCGCCCGCTCTCTTCAGTCTTACCTGGCCGACCTGTCGCCGGTCTTCGCTCCCCAGTGTCCCCCTGGCCAGTTCGCCCTCTCCTTTCACGAACTCCGGGACGTGCGCGGTGTGCTGACCAACGCGATTCATGAGGCCGTCGCTCGCTATCTGGAGGCGCGCCTGGGCTTCTTCCCTCTGTTGTACTTTGCCACGGGTACCTTGTACATCGGACCGGCTGGAACTAACCCGGATGCCGTCGGCGATCTGATCCCCATCGTTGCCGAGGCGGTGCTTCAACTGTTATCCTCGGGCGCTGGCGCCGATGCCGTGCGTGACGGGCTGCGCAAACAGAAGTTTGACTTTGAGCCCTATGTCTATGCCTTTGCCACCGTGGATGACTTGCTGCAGGCGGTCTACGATGAAGCGCTCAGCGCTGACCCGGACGCAGGGGTGGCCCGGTCTGAGATAGAAAAACTGGCTGAACATCCAGAATTCGGTACCGGTTGGAAGGAAACGGTTGAGGAACGGTTGGGCATTCGGCTGCTTGATCCCAGAGAGCACAGGGCCTTCAATGAACTCTGGTTCCGGGTGCGGTACTATCTGCTCTATGCAGATACTCTGTTGCGGGACCTGAACCCAGGTGAGGATCGGTTGGAGTGGTTCCTGAGCGTCTTCTCCCTTCCCGATTATGTGGCCGACAATCTGCGCCAGGAAGCGAACGTTTGGGCGAAGGGTGGATTGGGCAAATATGTGCTCGTCGTTGCCTATCACTTCCTTTGTGGCCCGGATTTTGCCGATCGGCGAGCCGACACGCTCCCCTCTCAGGAGGTGCTGGACCGACTCCATCGCCGGGTTTTGGAGGCCTTCCGTCGGGTAGATACCCAGGCCAGTCGCCAGGCCATCATCGCTGAACTGGGCCTGCGACAGGACCTGGAAGCCTACCTGTATGAACATCTGCGTCTCTCCTTCGCTCCGGCTCACCCCATAAAGGACGATGGTCTGATAGAGTATGTGAAGCCTAAGCGAAAGGGCCATACAGGCCAGACCTGTTCACTCTGCAATCGGTACAGCAAGTACGTTCGGGAGTTGCGCACCGGCATCTTGGACGATTTCGGCCGCGTCTTTTCCAACCGCGTCCTTCCGGGAAAGAAGGCGCCTCAGGGCAACCGCCTCTGGTGCTCCGTCTGTCAACTGGAGGCTATCCTGCGGAAGGTGATGGGGATGGGATTGCCCGCCGGGGCCCATCACAAGAACACCCGCCGCATTTACCTCTACATCCTTCCCACCTACTCCTTCACGCCGGAGCACCTGCGGCTGTGGAGGCGTCTCTTTGACCATCTCCAGAGAGTGACGAACCTGCCCGTGCGCGATTACGGCAAGGAGAACCCCGGCCTACCCCGTCTGTGGCTGGAGCGCCGCACCTTTGACCCGGAGTGGATGGAAGAAGTACAGCGGGTGCTGGAACGGGAGGCGGACAGGATCGCCAGTTGGGGCGGCCGGAAATACATCGGCGAGCGGCTTCTCACTGGCCCGGTTCGGGGACAGCCTCATTACTACCTAATCTCCTGGGAGAAGGCGGCCCCGGAGCAGACGCAGGACCCCGGACGCCTGGCCACCCGCACCGAGGCCTGGGCCAAGGGGCTCTTTGCGGCCCTTATCCTCAGCAGCCTGACCGGATGTAAGGTCTATGTCAGCGAGCGGCCCTATCTGTCCGTGGCTGATCCAGCCGACCTGAAGGCCACCGTGTTACTGGACGGCCCACTTCCCGCTCTGCGGGGCCTTCTGAGGGGTCGGGGCGATTCCATCAGCCTCTATGGGCGGGAACAGGGCCCCCGCAGCGGTCTGGAGCAGGCCCTGGACCTCGCCGCCGCGCTGTGGGTGGTGACATCGGAGGTGCGCGCGGCCCAACGCGATCCCCAGGACCGCTGGATTGCCGAACGGCTGGGGACTTTCAATACCTCTCCCGTAGCCGGTGCCTCGTTCTACAAAGAGTTCGCTCGCTTGAATCCGGACTATCCCCCCTCCCCGACCCTGGTGCGGGCCTGCGAGGTCCTGCTGGAAATTCAAGGAGGTGACCTGATGAACCTGGTGGAGAAAATCGCACGAAAAAGCCTGGAAATCGCCCTGCCGCACTCCACGACCGGGCGCGGCAAGGCCCGACGGTACGAGTTCGTCTTCCGGGAGACGGTCTCCGCCATGCGCCGGGCGCAGCAGATGATCCCGGAGATTCGGGAGGCGGCCGTCGGGAAAGGACGGCCCTCAGAGCAGGGCATCGCCGAACTCAAGTCGCAGACGAAGGGCACGCTGCTGAAGGTGCTGGAACGGCGCCAGCAGCATCGGGGCGGCGAGATCTTCGTCCGTGCCCGGGGGGAGGACCTGAACCGGCTCGTTGGAGAGTTCGTAGACCTGGTTGTGGACGAACTCTACTTAGGCCGCGCGGGCGGTAGTTTCGCCCGCTTCCTGCGACTGGAGAACGCCGTCGCCGACGGGATCTACTACTACACCGACCGCCACCTCTCCCAGTACTGGAATGAGGTCAAGCAAAGACAGCCCGCTGCTGAAACTGAAATCTCAACTGAAATTCCAGAGGAGGTCTGACATGACGCTGGAAAGCCTGAAGCCCTACGAGCATTACTTTGTCCCCGAAATCCCGCGCACGCCCACCAACCGATATGCCAGCATCATCCTGCTGCGGGAGACCAAGTCCTACGCCATCTTCACGACCGAGGGCGGCGAACAGCAGGACGTGGAGGAGGTCCCGGCCGGCTTAACCCACACCGAGCCCGTCACCCGTTTGGTGATGTTCAAGCGCAAGCAGGTAGCCCCGGAGCGGCGCACCGGCAAGGCCCTCTTGCGGCAGTACGGCGTCTTTCCCTTCGCCGTCAAGGATCGTCAGGTGGTCTACGGGGAGGAGGCGCAGGAGGCGAAGAACCGTATTGAGGACTGTTATCTGACCGGGGACCTCTGCACCTATTGCCCGGACTGCCTCATCTACGGCTACGCGGCGGTGGAGGGGGAAGGAGCCCGCAAAGCCCGCCTGATGACCGACACCTGCTTCACTGTCCGTCCCTACGAGGTCATTCAGCGGCAGATCAAGTTCAACGTGATTGACGAGGCCGCTCACACCTCTGGGACTATCACCGAGTACGACTACACCGCGCCGGGCGTTTTCCTTCCCGCCGTGGAGACGACGGTGGACCTGACTGCCGACGAGTTTGTCTACGTCCTGAGCAACATCCTGCGCACCACCCGCTACGGCAAGGAGGGGAGCCGCCAGGGCTTCGTCCGCAACCACGTTCTGGCGATTGCCTTCTCCGATGTGGAACTCTTTGCCAATCTGGAGTTTACTCAGGCCTACTATGATGCCTTCGTGGATGCTGGGGTAGACCTGGCCAGGCAGAGCCTGACGCTGGCCGACTTCCTGAACCACGCCGACGCGGTCATCCGTCGGCTCACGACCGACCTCCCCGGTCGGCTGACGCTGGTTGCAGGCGAGGAACTGGAGAAGATCTTGGCCGACGTGCGCGCGCTGAACCGGGACGAGGAGCGGCTGGCCCGCTTTTTGCGCGATTTGAACTCCCGGTCAGCCCTGTTTACCAGCAAGATGAAGGAACGGTAACGGCGCCTGACGGGCAGACAGTTTTTCGCAACGGTGTAGCCCCTTGACTATCCAGGTACAGACGGGAGAGATTATGCATATTCACCGCGTGACGGTTGAACTCCTGGATTACGTCTTTTTTGCCACCACTGAGCGGGGCAAGGTCCACGAAACGGGCGCCTTTCTGCATAACTACGCCTTGACCTACGCGCTGGGCCTGGGCCAGGGAGAGACCTACACCTACACCTCTCTCGTCCAGAGGCCTCACTACGAAGAGGAGTTGACCCCGCTGAACGGCATTCTGTACCTGACTCCGGCAGCGCCGCTGAAGGCCCAGTACCGGGTCATTCAATGGAACTCCACGGGCGAATCCTTTGTGCTGAGCCGTGGGCAATCCGTCGGATACCCAGATTGGGGCTTTGCCCGGATGCTGCGGCCAGGATCTCGGTTTCGCTTTTACCTCTTGATTTTTGACCCGGAGCGGCTTCCCCCCGCGCCGGCCCTGCGGGGCCTTCTGGCCGGTCGGCCTGTCCGAATCCGGCTGGGGAAGTTTCCTGCTAAGGCCCGGTTGTGGGCCGAACCGGCTCGGGAAGTCCGGGAGCGAACGGGGGACTTCCTCTGCGAGGCGATGCTCAACTGGTGGGACCTGGAGGCCGACCCGGTCGTCTGCGACATAGTGGTGGCGGGACGGCCCACCCTTCTGCTGACCCGGGCCCGGTTTGAGAGGGAGCCCTGCTACGAGGCCCACTTTGAGCCGGAGGGCACGGTCGTCCTTCCGGCACGAATGCGCTTCCTGGCCCGGATGTCCGAACAGAGCCGGAAGAGGGCCCGATGAGCGCTCTGACCATCCACCTGGAGCCCGTTGCCTATCGCCTGACGGATAGCCCCTGGCTGGGGGACCTGCGCCCGTACGAGTATCAACAGCGGGTTCGGGAACGGGTAGATCGCGCGCTGGACGGTCGGGAGGTCCTCTGCCTCTTTCTGAACGCGCCCACGGGGAGCGGAAAGACGCTGGCCGCTTATGCGGTCCCCATCCTGCGCGACATCCCCGCCCTCGGCGTTTATCCCACCAACGAACTGATCAAGGATCAGGAGCGCGCGCTGCGGCCGTGGCTGGACCCCCACAACAAGTACCGTCTGATCCGGGTGGATAGCCAGGAACTGGACCGGTGGGCTGTCGCGCTGGCCCGGCCGCGCCATGGCCCCGCGCTGGAGGCGCTCCTGCGTTGGGAGCCGACGGTCCTTACCAATCCGGACATCCTCTTCTGCGTCTATTTCGGCCTTTATGGAGGGCAGGATGAGGAGGACCTGAGGGCCATCGGCCAGCGGCTGATCGGGCTTGTGGGCCAGTACCAGGTCTTTGTCTTTGACGAGTTTCACCTGTACAACGTCAAGCAGGTGGCCGACACAGCCTTTCTGATCGGCACGCTCCATGTCATCCAGCGCAACTACGGCCGGGTCTTTATCTTCTCCTCCGCTACGCCCGATTCCCCAATTCGGCCCCTGCTGGAGGGCCTGGGCCTTCCGGTGGAGGTGATTGCGGGGGAGGCCGTTCCCGAGGGGCCAGACACGCGCCGGGTGGCGCAGCCGCTCCGGCTCACGTTTCTTCCGGCGGACCCGCGCGCCTGGGAGGGGCCGGAGAAACTGCGGGAATTCCTGCCCCGGGTGGAGGAGTTCCTCGGTCAATATCCCGCCGCGCGCCTGGTGGCGATTCTGGATTCGGTGGCCGGGGCCATCCGCTTGGCGCGCATCCTGCGGGAACGCTTCCCCGACCGGCCCGTGGGAGAGGTCCACGGCTTCAGTTCCGAACAGGAGCGAAATCGGGCCCTGTTGTGTCCCATCACTGTGGGAACTTCCACTATAGAGGTAGGGGTAGACTTTGTCGGCGACCGGGCGAAGGAGGTCCTGCTGTTTGAGGCCCGGACCTCCAGTCAGTTCATCCAGCGGCTGGGCCGCATTGCCCGGCATGGGAAGTCGGGAGCCCGCGATCTGGAGCCGGAGGTGCCCTACTGGGCCGTTGCCCTGGTCCCGGAGTACGTCTACAACTTCCTGGTCGGTCATCTGCAGGAGGAGCAGACCTGCACCCGCGCAGACCTCTACCGGCTGTTGGAGGAGGCCTATGCAGTGCCGGAGGACTTCGGGGGCTACCTCCGACGGCATGCCCCAGCGGAGTTCTCGGCGGCGCGGGCGCGCGTCCTGGACCGGCTCTTTATGTCCGACGACGCACCTCAGATCCGGAAGGCGCTGGGCCAGGTGGGCGAGGCGCTGACAGGAGCAACTGAAGGCCAGGGGTGGGCCCGCTACCGTCAGTACCAGGAGGAGCGCATCCTGGCTCCCCTGCTGACCTTTCGGGGAACTGGGCTGGAGGTGGCCATTGTGGACGAGCGGGGGACGGATCCCGGCTTCCCTGTCAAGCGCTATGACCTGATGTTCCTCCTGCGGCGGGGGGTCTTCTCCGAACTTTCGCTGGATGAGTTCGGGAAAACTCTGAATTCTCTGGAGGCCTGCTGGCCGGAGGAGGTAGCGCGGGAGCGCCGGTATGCTCGGCTGATCGGATCCGATCCGGAAGATTTGCTGGGGGTCTATGGATTCTTCCGACTCACCGCTCTTCTGGACCAACCCCGCAAAGTCTGGTTTGAGATTTCCGATGAGGCGGTCCGGGGGCGCGTGGGGCAGGTCACCGTGCTGGAGGGGCTGGAGGTGTGCACGGATCCGGGGGTTCCCCTGCGCTACCTGAACCGAGTGCTGCGCCGGAAGCGAATCATCGCCTGGGTCGTGGACCGGCATCCGACGGCGATTCGGTTGGGCCGGGCCCTCCCGCCCCTTTTTGATCTCTATGAACTGCGGCTGCGTCTTCCCGGTGGAGCGCTCAGCCAACCCTGGAGCATCGCCTTCAACCAGAATGCTTTTTTCCTGGAGAGCCTGGGTGGATGGAGGCCCCCTCGTCAGGAAGGGGTAATTGTGATATAATAAAGTCTATACCCCACGGCCGGACTTTGGACTCCGGACTTCCGGGCCTACCTATGGAGGTGCCCCAATGGAGTTGACCGTAACCTTCAAGACTCTGACGCCCTTCTGGACAGGCGGAGTGGGCGGAGTCAGCGATCGCCTCTACGAGACCGGGCTTCTGGGCTCCCTGCGATGGTGGTACGAGGCCATCGTGCGAGGGCTGGGTGGGAGCGCGTGCGACCCTACCGAACACGCGTGTAATTTTGACGAAGAGAAATATCGGAGGTCGCAGGCAACCGACAGGCGGCAACGCCTGCGGGATGCTGGCCTTTGCGATGCTTGCCAGGTCTTCGGAGCCACCGGCTGGCGACGACGGTTCCGGCTGGAGGTGGTAGAGGATCGGACAAGGGTTGCCTGGAGCCCGTCGTCTGAGATGCTGAACATCCGACCGCCAGATCGGCGGCGGGGCTGGTTTCTCCCGCCCGGACGGATGGGAACGTTCACCCTACGGTTTATCGGAGAAGAGGAGGCCCTGAATATGGTGGCGGCCCTGCTCCTCTTTCTGGAGCAATGGGGCACCTTAGGGGCTAAGCCGCAGTTGGGATATGGCGTGTTCCAACTTGTGGACCGACCAAGGATTGTAGAGAGGGCTCGGCTCTGGATGTGGGAGGGGATGGGAGATAGAGAGCCCCGCCCGGTCCTGCCCGACCTGCGGGAGTTCGGATTTTTCCGGCTTCGCTTTTCCCCTTCCCGTCCCAATTGGTGGCTCAACGTACCCGGGCTGGAACGGGTTCCGGCGGAGCCCATCCGGCGACTGGTCGTAGAACACAGGGCTATCCCTGTTACACCGGCGCTGAAAAATCAGTGGCGGTTCCATCTCTGGAAGGGAAGGCCCTCTGAAGAGGTTTATGTGTTCGGAAGTGCGGAGTGGAGGGAGAACGGTCAGCAAATTCGCCTCCGGAGCAAGGTAGCGGTCACTTGGGCCTATCCCGTTGGAGATGAGTGGGAAGTGCGGGGATTCGCATGGTTGCCGAAGAGCGTCCCAGCGCAGAGGGTCTGGAGGATTTTGACCGACCCGAATGGGTGGAAACAGGCGATTCCTGTTTCCGGAATCCTGAGCGCTTTCCCCAAAGGAGACTGGCAGGTTCGGAGCGCGGTGGAAATAGCCAAACTTCTAAACGAAACAAAGGGGGCATAATGATTCGTCGGATAGTCATCCATCGGTTTCGGGGGATTCGGGAAGGGGTGCTGGACGACGTCGGGAAAATCAATGTGCTGATTGGCCCCAACAACTCAGGGAAATCTGCTTTGCTGGAACTCCTCTATCTGGGGGGAACGTGCGGAAGGCCGGTCACCCTGCACTTGGAAGATCTGGAGGGCGGAATCTGGAATGCTGTAACTTCGCTTCCTCAAGATTTCCTTGGCTATAAACCCTTGTCTCGGATTCGCCTTCGCCACGGAGAAACTGCAGAGTGGGCGCAGGCACCTGCGTACATTACCCCTCAGGGTGGGTTAGGAGTGGAATTAGAACAGGTCCCGGCAGGGCATCCGCTCAGAAGATTTCGTCTAAGTACTCTTCCCGAAAAACCAGGAGAAAAAAGCAAAAAGTTCGCTCAGAAAGACGTTGGGCGTATCGCAATTTTTGGCCTGCTTCCTCAAGAGGAGGCCGAACGTCCTTATAGGAAAGGCATAACACCCTCCCTCTTTGAGGAGAAACAGGTCACTCCGGGGGAGAGCCAATGGTATTACTTATGGGATCCAGCGTTCGTGTATCGTTACGAACAACAAGACCCTCTGAGCCAGTTTGCTGTATGGGCACTGGAGGGTCGGGTGCCGGATGCAAGGAAGGTCTTTTTCGTTGATTTCCATACCGTTTCTGAACATTTGACGAGATCGTTTGTCCTGTGGGCGCTGCAGAACGTCCAGGAGTGGTACCGGAAAATCTACGAGCATCTCTCTCGCGCTTTTCCAGATCTCCCCGAAGGATCTATAAGCACCGAAGTGTTTCCTGGACGACCTGGCTGGCATGCGGGCTACTTCCATCCCAAGGATCGGGTCTCTCTAATGATAGACCACTTCGGCGATGGAATCCGGCACGCCTTCACAGTCCTGACGGGCCTGGTCGCTCTGGCTGAAACCGTGGACGAGAACCATCCCGGCCTCTTCCTCTGGGAGGACCCCGAACTCTTTATGCATCCGGCGTCGTTAGATCGGCTGTTAAGAGAGATATTTGAGATTGTCGCCCGTAAGCCTGTCCAGGTTTTTATTACTACACAAAGCATAGAAGTTCTGGCCTGGATAGTTGAGTTTTTGGAATCCTCGTTGCCGGGGATTTCCCCCGAGGATGTGCGGACAATTTATGTGAATCTAAAAAACGGCCTGCTGCATGCGCGCGTCTTTCGTGGAACGCAAATTGGGGGCTGGATGGAGTTTATTGGTGATCCACGCCTAATAGACATTGACGAAATGGCCTCTCCTTTGATCCGCTTACTCCGCTTGCGGAGGGAAGTCCGATGAACCCGGTGGAAATTATCGTTATTACTGAAGGGGCTACAGAGCGAGAGGTCGGGCGGGTTCTCTGTCGAAGAGGAATTTTGTCCAACCGAGGAAGGCCGCAGCCTCCCGATTGGAGATCCACAATTGGCTCCAGGGATGGGTACGATCAGGTTATCCAAGCGCTTGGAGGGAGCAATCCGCTTGGTTCGGCGAGCAGGGCGCTCTTGATATTTGATCAGGAAAATTCCCCCGATCCACAGCAGCGTGTGCAACAAATACAAAACGATCTGATCCAAAGAGACGGATCCGGCTTCTGGCAGGGAATCTCCTTTCAGCCAGTGCCTGGATTCGGCAATCTGTTTGAGCACAGAGACTCAACGGGCAGACATTTTGTACTCCATATTTCACAGGGATATTCAGGGACGATTCCGATCGGGAATCAGGACTTTGACGGCTATATCCTTCAACTTCTGCAAGGCCCCTTTAGGCAAGCCATTGTGTCTGGACTCCTGGGGGGATCTCCCGGAGTTAGCCCCGATGCTCTGCTTCAAAAGGCCGAAATTGAGATCACTCAACTTATGAGCAGGAATGGTTATCCATGGACCCATGCCAAGTCGTGGCTCTATGCCTACATCACTGTTTTCCAGTTCCGGCAGTCTCATGTGTGGTTTGCAGGCAGGGCAGTAGAGGTCGCTCCGGAACAGGAATTACGAAGAGTTTTCGCCTCTTTAATTGAGGCATGGGATCGCCTGTGCAGATGATCGGCGGGAGGAAAACAATGGTTCGGGAGTTTTTTGCCCACTATGCCTTTGCCCTGCAGGACGAATATGTTCAGGGTGCTGCCATAGATTACCTGGCCTGTCAGGCGAAGCAGGCGCCCGGGCGTTGGCCCGGACTGGCCGACCTGAGCGACGACTGGGCCCGTCTGCTGGTCCTTTCTCAAGCCATCGCCACTGGCCATAGAGAGTTTGCCCGAATGGGAACCCGAAGGGCTCCCGGAGGATACCGGTTCTGGCTGGAGCAGCACGCTGAGCGATTTCTGCAGCAGCAGCGTCGCTACCTGGAGCATCTCGGCCTGCTCCCCGTCCTTCCGGACTTGAAGGCCCTTCCCCCCGGCTCCTGGGCGGTCCAATTCACCTTTACCCTCGCCAAGCCCTACCTGAGCCAGGACGACACGGAATTCTACATCCTGGATAATCCCGTGCGCAAGGAGTGGGTCTTCAAGGTCCCCTACGTTGCCCCCAGCCAGTGGAAGGGCGCGCTGCGGGCGGCGATGCGCCGTCGGCGGGGCTATACCACTTGGGAGGAGGAGAGCCAGGACGCCCAGATGATGCGGCTCTTCGGCAACATCAAGGGGGAGGAAGAAAACTTCAGCGTCGGTCGCCTCTTTTTCTACCCCACCTTCTTTGACCGCATCGGTCTGGAGGTCATCAATCCCCATCCGCGCGATACGGGCGCTGGCAGGCAACCGATTTATTTTGAATGTGTCCCCGCCGGTGCCAGAGGCACCTTCACCCTGCTCTACGTTCCCCTGGACGGTGGGCCGGTGGATGAGGCCATCATCCAGGCCGACCTGCAGGCTGTGGTGGAAGGCCTCCGGGCGATGTTCACCGAGTATGGCTTCGGCGCCAAGACGTCCAGCGGATATGGGGTGGC
>JANXAH010000093.1 GCA_025062415.1 Anaerolineae bacterium
AAGAACCAGGGCTACGTGGAGACCCTTCTGGGGAGGCGGCGGTATTTCCCAGTTCTGCAGAGCGTCTCCCCGGCCCAGGAGCAGGCCCGGCGGCGGGCGGAGCGGGAGGCCGTCAACGCGCCCATCCAGGGCTCCGCCGCCGACATTATCAAACTGGCGATGCTGAATCTCCACCGTGCGCTTCGCGACCGGGGCCTCCGGGCCCGGATGATCCTCCAGGTCCACGATGAACTGGTCCTGGAGGTCCCGCAAGAGGAACTCCCGGTGGTCGCCTCGCTGGTCCGGGAAATTATGGAATCCGCCTATCCTCTGCGTGTTCCTCTGAAAGTGGACCTCAGCGTGGGGCCAAACTGGGGGGAAATGGAAGAATACGCAATCCGTTGATACGCAACACGAGATACGTCCATGCCGTCGCAGGAAGAAATCATCCGGACCCTTCAGGGAGTTCCCCTCTTCTCCCGCCTGAGCCGGTCTCAGTTACGTAAGATGGTCGGACTGGTGCGGGAGGCCACCTATTCTCCTGGCGAGACGATCTGCGTTCAGGGGGAGCCGGGCCACCGGTACTACATCCTGCGCAGTGGCCTGGTTCGGGCGACCCGGGTAGACCCGGAAGGACGTGTCGCCGAGGTTAAGCGGCTGGGCGCAGGCAACGTCTTCGGAGAGACCTCCCTGCTTCTGGGTGATGTCCATGACGTCACCCTGGAGGTGCTGGAGCCGACCACCATCTGGTATCTGGAACGAGAGGAGTTTGAGAAACTCCTGGCCGCCGACCCCTCCATTGAACGAGCCCTCCAGATGCGGCCCGACGTGGCGGAACGGCGGCGGTATCCCCGTTTCCGCTGGCTGAGGCTGGAAGAGGGGGAACAGATCGTCAAGGTGCTCCGTCGCCACTGGTTTTCCCTGGTGGACCGGATTTTCCTGGCGGTCAACCTCCTGGTATTGCTCCTGTTCCTGGGCCTGCTCTTTCTGACGATCCGGGAGGCCAGCATCGCTTTTGCGATTGCGGGTATGCTCCTGTTGGTCGGCTCCGTGGTTCCGTTGCTCAGCATTGCTTATCACTGGATAGACTGGGCCAACGACATCTACGTAATCACCAGCCGGCGGGTGGCTCACCGGGAGCGGGTGGGGGCTCTGCTGACCCAGGAGAGTTTCTCCGCCGCGCCCCTGCGGGCCATCCAGAACGTTCAGGTGGTTCAGGCAGGGCTGATCGGCCGACTGATGAGGTTCGGCGACCTGATCGTGGAAACGGCAGGGGCCGCGGGACAGGTCGTCTTTCACGATATTCCCGATCCCTGGGTAGTCCAGAACATCATCTTTGAACAGCGGGCGCGGACCTTAGCCCTGGAGCGGCTCCAGACCCGGGAGGAAATCCGCAGGGCCGTTCGGCGTCATTTTCTGCTGGAAGGCGGGGAGAAGGAGGTAGCGGTTCCCGTCCCTCCCCCTCCGGTTCGGCAGGGGTGTCTGGCGTGGCTTGTGCTGGTTCTCCGCTATCTCTTTCCGCCCACCTGGCATCGGGAGGGCCCCGTCATCACCTGGAGACGACATCCCATCACTCTCCTGCGGGCCATTTTCCCACCCGCAGCGGTCGGGATAGGGCTCACCCTGGTTGTGGCCCTGGTGGGAGAGTTTCTGGGACATTTGGCCCTCTTTTTCACGGCCCTGTACGGGATAGCGATGTTCGCCGTTCTCATCTGGTTCTTCTGGAACTTTGAGGACTGGCAGAACGACTACCTTCAGGTCACCACAACTCGCCTGATTCAGGTGGACCGCCTCCCGCTTCTTCTGCGGGAGAGCCGTCGGGAGGCCAGCCTGGAGCAGATCACCAACATCCGCGTGGAGCAGGGGATCATCGGTCGGCTCCTGGGGTATGGTCACATCTTTGTGGAGACGGCAGCGCCCGCAGGCACGTTTCAGTTCCGATATGCGGGGCGTCCCCAGGAGATTCAGCGGGAGATTTTCGCTCATATAGAGGGTGCCCGACGGCGACAGCGAGAGGAAGAGGCCCGTCAACGCCGTCAGGAAATGCTGGATTGGCTCAGCGCATACGACGAACTGCGACACTCTCGGGGAACAACGTAACTCCCCTCTGCGCTCTCCGCTGGAGCATTTGAGAGCGTCTCCTCCCCTCTACCGCTCGCCCTCGACGGCGGGAATCCTCACCCCTTCCCCAGCCTTTCCCTCAACTTTGGCCCTTTGGGCCGTAACTATAATTCTTTAACGACTTCCGTGACTGGGAGACCGCGACGGCGCAGTTCCGCCACGAAGGGTCGGGCCGGGACGAAGGTCTCCACGCCTCCGGCCCCCCGTGGGGTATCTCCCCTTGCCATCATCTCGGCAACGATAGCCGCACTCCAGCCGGTGGTCCGCTCCATCGCAGTGAAGCCCGTGGCCTCGTCGTAGTCGTCTATCAGTTCCACCCAGGCCTCGGCATCCCGTCCCTCCTTCTTCCCCACCGCCCGAACCCGCACAATGACCCGGTCCCGGTCTTCGGGGAAGGTCACTTTTGGCTCAAAAAGGGCGTGAAAGACTTCTCGCGGGACTACCTCCACCTCTCCGACCCGGATGGGCCGGGTATCCCAGAGCCCCAGGTCGTAGAAAGCACGCAGTTGGGCGAAGTGCCCCGGATGCCGCAGGGTCTTGTTCTGCAGAGTCCGCAGGCGGCCCCGGAAGGTCCACGGCATCGTGCTGGTTCCCCCTCCGGTGACGAAGGCCTCCAGCCTCCCGATGGGCGGCGGAAACTCCACAGTTTCCAGTTCCGTCATCGGCTCCACCGTCACAATCTCCCAGTTCCGGATAAAGACTGCCGGTTCGGCGTACTCATTGGTCAGCCCGGCGATATGGAAGGTCAGCAGGTAGTTGAAGGGTGGGCGGGGGTTCTGGGGGATGCCCCCGTCCCACATATAAACGTCTATCGCCTCATCCAGGAGTTCCATCGCGTAGACGATGAGAGTGGTCCCCAGCCCCGGGACCTGCCCGCAGTCGGGGATGACGCTGATGCCAGCGGCCCGGGCCTCTTCGTGCAGGGCGTGCTGCTGGCGGACAATCTCCGTGTTGCCCCCCAGGTCGCAGAAGTTGCAGCGGGCACGGATGGCAGCCTGGGTGATTCCCAGGTTGTAATAGTAGGGAACCGCGCTTAAGCACGCGTCTGCGCCTGTGAGCAACCGTTCCACTGCCTCCAGGTCGGTCACATCCACCTGCGCTGCCTTCGCGACGGCGATACCTGTCATCTCGTTGACCCGCGCAGCGGCCCTACGGGCCACCTCCAGATCCCGGTCAGCGAGCACAATCCGGCTGGCCTGGCCCCACCGGGCCATATCGTAGGCTGCGGCCGTCCCCTGACGGCCCGCGCCAAGGACGACGTAGGTGTAGCCCATTATCTTCCCTCCACCTTGCGGATGAAGTCCTCCAGGGTATCCGTGCCGCGGATGCGGACACGGGGCAGCGTGTAGAGGTTCTCCCGGGTGTGGATGCGCCCGTACTCCGTTGTCACCGCGCCCCAGTATCCGGCGGAGCGGACCACCGCGATGACGTTTTTGTCGTACATCCCGGAGGGGTAGCAGAAAAAGCGCACCGGATGTCCCGTGTGGTACTCCACCGCCTCCTTGATCCCCAGAATCTGGTAGACCAGGAACTCATAGGACCTCCCCCGCAGGTCCACGTGGTCCCGTCCGTGGCCCTGAATCTCCATCCCTGCATCGGCCATCTCCTTCATCATCGCCCAGTCCAGATACTGGGGGCTGTTGTAATGGGCTGGCGTCGCCAGAACGAAGAAGGTCCCCACAAAGCCATATTTCCGGAGCAGGGGGAAGACAACCGTGTAGGCGCTCCGATAACCGTCGTCAAAGGTCAGAATGACCGGCTTCTCCGGAAGGGGACGTCCCTCGGTCAGATGGAGGTAGAGGTCGGTCAGGGTGATGGTGGTGTAGCCGTTCTCGGCCAGGTACTTCAGTTGGGCCTCAAACTGATCGGGGGTGACCGTCAGGTCGCGCCGGAGGCGGGACGCGTCCGGCGGGAGGTCCTCCACGTAGTGGTACATCAGGATGGGGACCTTCGCGAAGTCGGGGAGCGGGCCAGGGGTGGGCGTGGGAGTGGAGGTGGGCGCAGGCGTGGGGGTCGGAGTTGGCGTGGGCGTCGGTGTCGGGGTGGGGGAAGGAGTGGGGGTAGGAGTGGGCGACGGCGTCGGCGTGGCGGTTGCCGTTGGCGTCGGAGTGGAGAAGAGGAGTTGGGGCGGCACCGCCGGGACACGCGCCACCACCAGCGTCACTGCCAGCATACTTAAGGGAAACAGGAGGCGGCCCAGCCAGTGTCTCATTCATTCACCCCGGAGTTCCCGATGGGGATGTACCATCCCACCGTGGTGTTGGACCGCCGCAGGTAGGTCTGGGCCACCCGCAGGACGTCCTCCCGGGTGACGCGGCCGAGCCGCTCCAGATAGTTCTCAAACCAGGTGTAATCGGCGAAAATCTCGCTCCATCCCAGCCAGAAGGCTTGACCGGTGACGGACTCGCTGGAATAGGCGAACTGGGCCCGCGCCTGTTTGATGGAACGCTCCAGTTCCTCTTCGGTGATGAGGTCCGTCGTCACTTTCTCCAGTTCGGTCCACAGACGCTCCTCCACTTCCTGGGGGGTCCGTCCAGGCCGGACGGTCGCCGTCAGGGAGTAGACGAAGGGGTCCACGGTAGGAATGAGACTTCCGGAGACGTCGGCGGCCAGTTCGGTATCCACCAGCGCGCGGTAGAGGCGGGAGGTCTTGTTGGTGCCCCCCGTCCCGAAAAGGCTCATCCCGCTGGGACCGGTGAGCACAGTATCCAGGACGATCAGGGGGGAGAAGTCCGGATCGGTCGCCGGAGGGGTGTGGAAGACAAGGGAAAGATAAGCCGTGGTTCCTTCTCCCTCCACCACGACGCGCCGTTCTCCCCGCTGGGGCGGCTCCACCGGCCGCCGCCCGTCGGGAAGGTCGCCTGGAGGGATGTTCCCGAAGTATTGACGGATCAGGTCCAGCATCTGCTGGGTCTCAAAACTCCCCACGGCCACGGCCAGCGCGTTGTTGGGGACGTAGTAGGTTCGGTAATAACGGTAAAGGTCGTCCCGCGTCATACTCTGGAGGTCACACATATGCCCCAGGGTCTCGTGGCCATAGGGGTGGACCCGGAAGGCTGCGGCCATAACCTCCTCGCCCAAGAGGAAGAGGGGGTCGTTCTCCGCGCCCTGCCGTTCGCTGATGATGACGGTCCGCTCCGCCTCCACTTCGTGGGGCTCAAAGAGGGCACCGGTCATCCGATCGGCCTCAATATCCAGTTCCAGAGCGATTTTCTCCGTGGGGAGGGTGGCGTAGTAAGTGGTGAAGTCGTACCAGGTCGCGCCGTTCCACATTCCCCCTTCCCGGGAGACCGCCTTGTCGGCGGTTCCTTTGGGCCAGCGGGGCGTGCCCTTGAAGAGCATATGTTCCACCCAGTGGGAGATACCGGTGATGCCCACATGTTCGTGCCCGCTGCCCACGCGGTACCAGATCCAGAAACTGGTCACGGGCGCGGTGTGGACTTCTTTGAGGAGGACAGTGAGCCCGTTTTCCAGCGTGGTCTTCAGGACGCTCATGCCTTTCTCCTTCTGCGAGAGATTCGCCAGAGGACAAGGGAGACAACGAGGACGACGAACGCCAGGACCAGGTAGGGCGCCAGAACGGAGAGGAGGGAGATGATGGTAGAGATGATGTCCTTTATGGTACTGACGATGGGGTTTGCCATACCGCCGGTGGTGACGGAGAGGACAGGACGGCTGGTGGCCTTGGCGGCGTGGACAGCGCCCGCGACGATGACGCCGCAGATGGCTGCGACAACGGGGTGGATGTGAATGGCGCGGGTGGTGGCGGCGAAGAGGATGGCTCCGGCGGCCGGGCGGACCACAGTCTGGATGATGTCGTTGATGGAATCCACTGCGGGGATTTTATCGGCCAGGATCTCCACAAGGAGCAAAAAGGCCAGGACGCCGATGGTCCACCAACTGCTCAACCAGACCCAGGGCCCCTGCAGGTCCATCACGCCGTCGGTCAGCCGGTCCGTGAGAGCGATGACCAGCAGAGGGATATAGGCGTTCAGCCCTGCGGAGGCGGAGAGGCCGAACGCGGTAGAAAGGTTCAGGAAGGCCTGGACAACCGACATCGCTTACCTCCCCTTCCAGGACACAGGAGAGCGCACGTTCTCAAAGAATCCAGAAGCATCTATATTTCATCCGCGTCCTATCTCTGCATTCCATACAGTGTTGCCGGACCGTCTGCCGCCGTCCAGCGGAGGCCGTTCACGTTGATGCCGCCTACCCAGAAGTCCCAATGGAGATGGGCGCCGGTGGAGAGGCCGGTGTTCCCGACGCGTCCGATGATGTCCCCCGTCCGAACCTGCTGTCCCACAGTCACCTCTATGCGGGAGAGGTGCCAGTAGCCGGTCAGGACGCCCCACCCGTGGTCAATGACCACCGCGTTGCCCCGGACGGCCAGGGGCTCCGCCAGGACGACAACGCCGTCTGCAGGGGCGTAGACAGCGGCGCCAGCCCCGACGTCAAAGTCTACCCCCTCGTGATAACTGTTGTAGGGCCCGCCGTTGTAGGAGCGCCGGGTGCCAAAGACCGAACTGATGGCTGCCTCCACGGGGAGCCGAAAGGGCCCGTTCCAGTAGCGCTGGGGGGTGAAGAGGGAACGAACCTGCCGGAGGCGTTCCCGCTCTGCGGCGATGACCTGGGGGTCCAGCAGATTGGCCCGGCTGGGGGGGACGTCTATCCGTTCGTGGCCGTAGGTGCCCTCGGTCACGAGGACTTCCACCCCCACGGCCGTTGTCGCACCGTTCCCGTCGGTAGCGGTCAGCGTCAGTTCGTAGACACCGGGGTCGGTGAAGGCGTGAACGCCGACAAGGGCGTAGTAGACACCGTTCTCCTCGGCAAAATAGACAGGGCGGTCAAAGAGGGTCCCCTGGAGAGTGACGGGCCGGTCGGTGCGAATGGCGATGACCAGCGTGTCGCCCTGGGAGATGGGGAGGGGATGGACGTCTATCTGCTGGAAAGGCGCAGGCATCCAGGATGGACGTGCTCCGGGGATGAGAAGCCACATCCCCGGCAGGTCCAGGGGTGGACGGCCGTTCCAGTTGGCTTCCAAGAGATCCCAGACCGATGTGCGGCGCTGAAAGGCCAGACGGGTGAAGGTCTCCCCCGGCTGAACGACGTGGAGCGCTCCGGGGAGAGCCATCTTTGTGTTACCGGGAATCCGGAGCACTCGCCCGGCGGTCAGCAGAGAGGGATTGATGAGCGCGTTCGCCAGCGCCAGTTTCCGCCAGTCCACGCCATACTGGCGTGCGATCCCCTGGATCGTCTCCCCCGGTCGGACCACGTGGGTTTTCCAGGCCTCCACTGGCCCCAGGGCGCTGGGGATGAGGAGGCGCTGTCCGGCATAAATCTGACGCGGATCGGGGATCTGGTTGGCGTGGGCGATGGCATCCACCGTCGTGCCGTATCGGCGGGCGATAGAGAAGAGGGTCTCACCCGGCGCGACAATGTGCTCCCGAATCGGGATCGGCCCGCTTTCTTCCCCTGGCCCGCCGGATTGGGCCAGAGCCGGTGCAGAAGCGAACTGCAGAAGGAACAGGACGCACAGGAAAGTGAGGACCTTACGCATAAGCGCCCAACTCAATAGCCTTGGAGGAAAGACTCCAGGTTGGTACAGAGGGCGCAGCTGGCCAGGCCGCCCGGAATGGCGAGGCCAAAGACGAGGACCAGGCAAGCGACCAGGGCGTACAGGCCCAAAGTCACCCAGCCGATGACAATCCCGGCCTGGGCCAACCCCGCACCCCCCTGGGTCCCTCTGCTTTGTGCGATCTGGCTTTTCGCCGAATATCCGAAAATCAGGCCCAGGATAGTGCCCAAGAGGGGAAGGACACCGACCAGCCCCAGGAGGCTGAGCACCAGGGAAGCGATAGCAAGCCCGTTGGTTTGAGGAGGAGCGACATAAGGTGGCGACGCCGAATACTGCGGGTGCATATCTCGTTCAGCCATTGTGCTCCTTTCCGGGGGAGTTGCCTTCATTGTACGCAAATATCTCCGACTGTCAAGGGGGAAACATCGCTGTCCCAGCGAGAGCAGTTAAAGCGAGGAGTCTCCGGCACCCAGCGGCGGCTGACCAATGCTCAAATGAACTTTAAAAATTTAACCCGGACATAGGCCGATATTGCAACTTAAAAAATTGCCCGGCAATCCGCTGTTCTTCGCCCTCACCCCACCCCCTGCCCCCTCTCCTCTCCCGCTCGCCTGTGGCGGCGGGCGGAAACCCTC
>JANXAH010000105.1 GCA_025062415.1 Anaerolineae bacterium
CCTTCAGAACATGTCGGAAAAACGCCGAAAGTTGCGTAGCGCAGGCTGTTCACCTCCCTGTAATGGGTGGCCGAGACAGCCTTCCGATGGATATTACAGGCCTGGCGGCCTACGTTACAGTGCCACAGGTCCCTGGAGAACCTGAATTTCAGACATGCTCTCAGGTACGGGAGTCCGAAAGCACGTTCATCAGCGCCCGCAGCAGGATGGATTCCTCCTCCGGCAGGACGGTGCGCGGGTCCAGCACCAGCCGGTCCTCCTCTATGCGCGCGATGACCGGGGGGTCGTGGCGGCGCAGGGCTGCAGCGATCCGGTCGGGGTTGGGAAGGGAGAGGGCCAGCAGACGGGTGGGTAGGGTCTCCCCAGGGAGGCTCCCACCGCCCACGGTGGACCGCCCGTCCACTACCTCGGCCCGGATGCCCGCTCGCGCAAGGGTCCGTCGCCACCGGCGCGCACGCCGCTCCAGTTCCTCCACCGGCGTCGCGATCATCCGCCAAACGGGAATCTGCTCCGTCGCCTCTCCCCGCAGGTAGTGCATCAGCGTGGCCTGAAGCGCGGCCAGGCAGAGTTTGTCGGCCCGGAGCGCGCGGGCCAGGGGGTGGCGCTTCATTGGCTCCACATACTCTGCCCGCCCCACGATGATGCCCGCCTGGGGTCCGCCCAGGAGTTTATCCCCGCTAAAGCAGACAACAGCCGCTCCTGCTGCCACGCTCTCCTGGACAGTGGGCTCGTGGGTCAGGCCGAAGGCCGCCGTATCCAGCAGGGCTCCACTCCCCAGATCGGCTATCACCGGAATTCTGTGCCCCTGCCCGATCTCCACCAGTTCCGGCAGCGGTACCTCGGCGGTGAAACCGATGATGCGGAAGTTGGAGGAGTGGGCGTACAGGATGAGGGCGATGTCCGGTTCCTGCGCCAGAGCCTGCTCGTAGTCCCTCCGGTGGGTGCGGTTGGTGGTGCCGACCTCCACCAGCCGCGCGCCCGATTGGGCCATCACCTCGGGGATGCGGAAGCCACCCCCGATTTCTATCAGTTGCCCCCGGGAGATAAGCACCCCCTTTCCCCGGGCCATCACGGTCAGGGCCAGCAGGACCGCCCCCGCGTTGTTGTTGACGACCAGCGCGGCCTCTGCGCCGGTCAGTTCGCAGAGGAGCCGCTCCGCGTGAACTGTGCGGTGGCCCCGGCGTCCGGCGGCCAGGTCGTATTCCAGGTTGGAATAGCCCCGGGCGACCCCGTCCATTGCTGCGCGGGCGGCAGCGGAAAGAGGCGCCCGCCCCAGGTTGGTGTGAATAATGACGCCGGTGGCGTTGATAACAGGGCGCAGGGTCGGGGCCAGTTCGTCCCGAAGATATCCAGCAACACGGGCGACCACGGCTTCCGGGGTCGGAGGAGATCCTCCCGCTCGGACTTCCTCACGAATTTGATCCAGCGTCCGGCGGATGGCGGTCACCGTCAACCGATGCCCGTAGAAGGGGAGCAGGGCCTGGATGTTCGGATCGTTGAGGATGCGGTCTACACTCGGAAGATAACGCAGAGCAGAGGAGTTTCTCGCTCCTTCGGTCATTCCAGAGCCCCCGGATTCTTTGGGCACATTTTATCACGGCTGAAGGGGGCTGTCAATGTGCCCAATCCGTGTTATAAGCCCGGCGGTCAACCCTCGGGCTCCATTACGAGGCCCCTTCGGGGGCTAAAAACCATCGCCCGATGGCGGATTCTTTCCTTCCCGAAACCGAAAAAGCCCGAAGGGCTCTGCATCTGAGCCCGAATGTTCGGGTCCGTGCCAACCGGAACTCTCCAGTGTCCGGAAACGTCTGAAGAGTAGTCCAATCTACAGGAGGCAAATGATGACGAAGAAAGTTCAGATAGCATATCCGGTGCTGGCGGTTCTGCTGGCCCTCTTCCTGCTGGCGGGCTGCGGTGCCCGCAGCGTCGTGCCGACTCTGGCTGGGGGTGAGGGAAGCCCCCTTCGGGGCGGCGGTGGAGGGGTCTACGTCTCTTCCGCCGGGACCATCACCCAAGGGCTGGTCGCCACCGGGTCGGCAACGGTCAGCGCGGAGCCGGAGATCGCGCGTGTGACCTTCGGTGTGGACCTGCGGGGCGCTGACCCGGCCGCCATCGTGCGAGAGGCCGCGGAGAAGATGAACCGGGCCCTCGCCGCAGTGAAAGCACTGGGCGTCGCCGAAGCAGACATCCAGACAACGGGCTATAATCTCTGGGTAGAGTCCGTCTACGACCCTGAGACGGGTCGGCCTACGGGCGAGATCGTCTATCACGTCTCCCACTTCGTCCAGGTCACCCTGCGGGATATGGGCCGGGTGGGAGACCTGCTGGCCGCTGTCGTGGAGGCGGGTGCCAACTCCATTTCCGGAGTGGAGTTTACAGTAGAAAACCCCGACGCACTGGTCCAGGAGGCTCGCAAGCAGGCACTGGAAAATGCCCGTGCTCAGGCCCAGCAGATGGCGGGGGTCCTGGGAGTCACGTTGGGCAAGCCCGTGCTGGTGACGGAGGGAGGCGCATACCCTGTGGCCGTTCCCGTGATGGCGGAGGGTCGGGGCGGCGGCGGGCCGACCATTACCCCCGGCGCCTTCTCCGTCACTGTGAGTGTCCAGGTGGTCTATGAAATCCGGTAAACCGCTTGTCCCGGAGGGAGGAAGGGGCGCAGGCCGTTGGGTCCAGCGGCCTGCGCTGCGCCCAGTAGTTTGGACGGGTATAGCTTTTCCGCATATCTCAAGGAGGTGGAAGGATGGGAAAGAGAGCCTTCTTTCTTCTCCTTGCACTGACGCTTCTGCTTTCGGCCTGTGCGCCGGCCGCTAAAACAGAGCCGACGGCGACGCCTCCTACTGAGAGCGTCACGCCTATCGGCGACATCCTGAGTCGGCCGGAGGAGTATGTGGGCAAAGAAGTGATTGTGGAAGGATACGATCGAGGCTGGGACCTCTTGCTGGAGGTGGGGTCCTTCCCGCCTCGCACTCGCAGCGACCGGGTCATCGCCGACCCGACAGGGGCCATCTTCTACACTCTGGAACGTCCGGACGTAATGGAGAAACTCCCTCTTCCGCCCGCCTGGGATATAGGCTCGGAGACCGTCCTCCGGTTGCGGGGGCGGGTGGAGCGAACGGACTCAGGACAGCCTTATCTTGTGATCTCTGATGGGGAGGTTCGTCAGGGCCTTCCCAGCGGGGTCCGTCTTCGTATCCGCCGGGCGGGAGGCTTCGCCGGGTTTGATCAGGAACTGGTCGTAGCTGACAACGGCGCGGCCGTCTTCGTGGACCGGAAAGCCCGGCGGACGATGCGGTTCTCCAGGTACCCCGACGACGTCCAGATTCTCTTGAAGGCTGCCCGGCCGTTCGCAGATCAGGAGGTCGGCGGGCCGGTTCCGGATGGCCTTCAGTACACGCTGACCGTGCAGGAAGGAGATAAAGGGTTTGCGGTCGTCCTTCACGAGGGCCAGCTTCCGGCGGAGGCCCAGAACCTTCTGGAGATTCTGGCGCTTTGGTTCAGTTATCCGGAGAGCGCGCTGCCTCCCTCCACACCGGAGGCCTCGGTGCCGGAGCCGGTTTGGGCGGCGGTGCGGGCCCTGGCGGAGCGGCTGGGCATCTCAGAGTCGGTGATTCGGGTGCTCTCTTTCAAGCAGGTAGATTGGCCCGACACCAGCCTGGGCTGTCCGGAACCAGGGATGATGTACGCTCAGGTCATCACGCCGGGCTATCGGGTGGTGCTGGAGGCCGCGTGGGAGACCTTTGAGGTTCACACCGACCTGACAGGGCGACAGGTCGTCTTTTGTCCTTCGGAGGGCGTCGCTTCGCCCGCGACGGAGGAGGCTGCTATGCCGGGAGCGGTTCGGGCGGCGATCAAGGCGCTGGCAGAACGGCTGCAGGTTCCGGAGTCGGCCATCACTGTGGTCTCCTGGGAGATGGTGGACTGGCCCGACACCAGTCTGGGGTGTCCGGAACCGGGGATGATGTACGCTCAGGTCATCACGCCGGGCTATCGGGTCGTTTTAGAGGCCGAGGGGAAAACCCACGTGGCTCATACCGACCGGACAGGTCAGCGGGTCGTCTTCTGTAAATAGATGAAAAAATAGAACCTATGGCCAAACTTTGGGCGGAAGACGCAGAAAGGGTTTGCGGCGGACGGCTTTGCTGTCCGCCGCAAACCCTTTTCTCCTCAACTTCGGCCTGTGGCGTCTCCGCATAGGCTCCTGACCGTTTCCGCGGCCTGAAAAGGCGGCTCTCGCCCACCGCAGCGAAAATGGTCCGCGCCTGAGAAAACGGTCCTGATCCCGTGCGACAGCGTCGCGATCTGTTGAGGGAGTGCAGCCGCCAGACGGCAGAAGGTGGGACTAAACGATTACTTCCCTTTTCCTCGCTTTCAGG
>JANXAH010000143.1 GCA_025062415.1 Anaerolineae bacterium
CCCGGCGACCGCATCCGCCTGGGGAAGACGGTGCTGGAGGTGGTGGGAAGGGAGCCGAGGGACACGGTCGTCTCTATGCCATGGGGCGTCTCTGTGCCCCCGTCAGCGCCCGTCCCACCCGCCGCTCCGCCGTCGTACCCATCTATGCCGCCGGTCTCCCCCGTCGCCGCGCCGCCCCGTCGCTCACGCCTCCCCCTCATCCTAGGCCTGGGGGGTGGAGCGCTCCTGTTCCTCTGCGGCGCCATCATCCTGATCCTGGTGGCCCTGCGGGTACCTCTACCGGGTATCGCCCCCCGCCCCTCGCCGACTCCCACCCCAACCCCTACCCCAGTTGCTACCCCTACGCCCTCACCGACTCCCACCCCCTCTAATGCCTGGATTATTGTGATGAGCGAGGATTTTGAGGGGGATTTCCCCGGCGAATGGGAATTGGTAAGCGACAACCGCTACACATGGGGAAAGCGCAACTGTCGCGCTTACAAAGGCAGCCACAGTGCCTGGGCGGTGGGAGGCGGCGGTCGGGGAGAATCCCTGGACTGTGGGAGTAACTACCCCACCGGCATATCTGTCGGGATGCACTATGGCCCCTTCAGCTTGGATGGGGCCACCGCCGCTGAAATGACATTCCAATACTGGATGAATACCGAAACTTGGTTTGACGAATTCTGTTGGGGTGCCTCCACCAATGGTGACGACTTTTTCGGCACATGTACCTCGGGTGATCGGGACTGGTCCGAAGAAGTGCTGGATTTCTCCGATGTCCCCACCCTCGGCGACTTGCTGGACCGCTCCCGGGTGTGGATCGCTTTCTATTTCCACAGCGACGAATCTGAAACCTACCCCGAGGGTGTCTATGTGGATAACATTGTGGTGCGCAAATGTATGTATCCGGGAGGCCGGTGCAGGTAAAGAAGGGCAGTCAGAATGGCTCATAGAGAGCTACACCGCAACGTGCCGATACTTCCGGACTTGCCTGGCCCGTTGTTCACCCCGACCAATGAGGTAATCCATGACCTTTTCCCTGCGTGATCTCAGCGGACAAGTTTACCCCATCCCCGAGGGCGGCCTGCGGATCGGCCGTGCGGCGGGCAACGACCTGGTCCTGGCCGACGAGGAGGTCTCCCGCTACCACGCCACCGTCTGGGTCCACGGTGGACAGGCCTATATCCGGGACGAGAACAGCACCAACGGCACGTGGGTCAATGAACGGCGCATCACTGCCCCCACTCCCCTGCGTCCCGGCGATCGGGTCCGCATGGGGAAGACAGTGCTGGAGGTGGTGGGAAGGGAGCCGGGGGACACGGTCGTCTCTATGCCATGGGGTATCCCCGCATCGCCGTCGGCACCCGCCCTGCCTACCACCGCGCCGGTGTATCCGGACAGGCCACCGGTCTTTCCTGCCGCCGCAGCGCCCCGCCGGGCCCGATCTCCCCTTCTCTGGATTCTGCTGGGGGTCGGTGCCCTCCTCCTCTGTGGCGCGCTGATTGGAGGCGGCTTCTTGCTGAGCCAGCAGGGACTGGCGGCCATTCCCTTCCTGGCTTCTCCCACTCCGACATCCACCCCCACCCCTACCGTTACGCCGACGCCGACCGCCACCCCCACGCCGACGCCCACCCCGACCCCCACGCCCACACCCACCCACACCCCAACGCCCACACCCACCCCCACTCCCTGCCTGCCGGATGTGGCTTTCGTGGCCGACGTTAACGTCCCGGACGGAACTCAGTTTGCCCCTGGCACATCCTTCACCAAGACCTGGCGGGTGCGCTCCAGTGGGTGTCGGGCATGGGAGACCGGTACCCGCTGGGTCTTTGTCTCCGGCGACCAGATGGGAGCCCCCGCTAGTGTGGAGGTCCCCCCGGCCCGCCCCGGCGAGACGGTGGACATCTCCGTTCCGATGCGGGCCCCTACCGCCCCCGGCACCTACAAGGGCTTCTGGCAGATGCGCAGGCCCAATGGTCAACTCTTCGGCGACCGGGTCTACGTGATGATTGTAGTGGCCCAACCCACCCCCACGCCGGATGCCCGCCCCAGAGTCACCATCACCATTATCAACGACACTGGCGGCATACTGACCCTGAACCTCTCAGGTCCGGCCACCTACCGCTTCACCTTCACCCCAGGACGCCACACCATCCAGGTCATCCCGGGCACCTATTCCTACACTGCCTGGGGCTGCGGCGGAGCCAGCACCAGCGGCATCTACGATCTCTCAGAAGGAGACGAATGGCGTTTCTGGTGTCAGTGAGGGTGTGCAAGATTTATCTTGCCTGCGAGGAGGACGATGGAGTTCCATCCATCCCGCCTCACCCTTCTCCATATCATCATCCCCCTCCTGCTCTCTCTGGCCCTGATCGCCAGTCCGGCCGGGGTATGGACCTCCCGGCTGGCCGCGCAGGACGACGTACCGGGCACTTCTGGAAGTACCCGGCACGGGGCCGAAGTCTACCTCCACCTCCGCGCCGGTTCCTTTGACCCCCTGGCCGGGGAGCCACAGGTCCCACCCGGTATGCGCCGCCTGTTGACCGTTGGACAGCCCGGCCTGCGGCTGGTCCAGTTCCCCGGCCCTATCCAGGACGAGTGGTATGCGGCGATGGAGAAGGCTGGCCTGGGGGTCATCTCCTATATCCCGGACTACGCCTACCTGGTCTGGGGGGATGACCGGGCCGTCGGAGCCCTGGCCGACGCGGCACCCCTGCGCTGGTCCGGCCTCTACCACCCCGCCTACGCCCTCCACCCCGCCCTGGCCGACCCCGACGCCCTCCCCGCCGAGGTGGAGGTGACCGTCCAGGTCTACGACCACCCCGGCGCCGAAGAGACCCTCCAGGCCATCCTGGCCCGTGCCCGGGCCGTGCTGCGCCCCCCCTATCCCGTCCTGGTCTACCGCAACCTGGGAGTGCGTGTCGCCGCGGAAGACCTCCCCTGGCTGGCTTCCCTGCCGGACGTCGTCAACGTGGAGCCCTTCCCCCGCTACCGGATGCTGGACGAAATCCAGTGCCAGATTCTGGCCGGGAACCTGAACGCGGCCGGCACTCAGCCTTCCGGCCCGGGCTACCTGGCATGGCTTACTGCGCGCGGTTTTCCGAACACTCCCGATTCCTACCCCATCATAGACATCACCGACGACGGTATAGATGATGGCGACACCACACCCACCCACTCCGACTTCTACGTCCTGGGCAACACCGCCAACCCCGACCGGCTGGTCTACAACTACAACTGGACCTCCGACCCCAGCGCAGATGGTGGGGGCGGGCACGGCAACATCAACGCCTCCATCGCCGTTGGCTACAACGACCGCACCGGCTTCCCCTACGAGGATAGTGGTGGCTACAACTACGGCCTGGGGATCAGCCCCTTCGGTCGGGTGGCCGGGTCTAAGGTGTTCAACAACGCGGGCGATTGGGATACCGATGCCAGTAACACCTCTTTGATTAACAACTCCTACTCCCTGGGCGCGCGCATCAGTTCCAACTCGTGGGGTGAGGAAAAAGCTGGTGGCAACTACGATGCTCTCGCTCAAGAATATGACCGATTGGTGCGCGACGCGCGTCCAACCGTCACCGGCAATCAAGAAATGAGCATCATCTTCGCCGCTGGGAACGATGGTCCATCCAGCAACACGGTAAGCCCTCCTGGCACCGCCAAGAACGTCATCACCGTGGGCGCAGCGGAGAACTACCGGCCCAACTGGACGGACGGATGCGGCGTCAACTCATCTGGCGCCGACAGTGCCCAGGACATCGCCTCCTTCTCCAGCCGGGGCCCCACCGACGACGGGCGGGTCAAACCCGACCTCGTCGCTCCGGGCACCCACATCGCCGGTGCGGCCTCCCAATCCCCCAACTATAACGGTGAGGGAGTGTGCGATCCGTACTGGCCCTCCGGCCAGACCCTTTACGCCGCCTCCTCCGGCACCAGCCACTCCACCCCCGCCGTGGCGGGCGCCGCCTCCCTCGTCTACTACTGGTACCAGACCCGCTACGGAAGCGGCCAGCCTCCCAGCCCGGCGATGGTCAAAGCCTACCTGATCAACTCCACCCGCTACCTCACCGGCACAGGCGCCGGGGGCAACCTCCCCTCCAATTCCCAGGGCTTCGGCGAAGTCCACCTGGGCCGCGCCTTTGACAATACCCCCCGGGTGCTGGTGGACCAGACCCACATCTTCGGCAACAGCGGCCAGGTCTACACCGTCTCCGGCAGTGTGGCCGATTCGGGCAAACCCTTCCGGGTCACCCTGGCCTGGACAGACGCCCCTGGCCCCACCACCGGCAACGCCTACGTCAACAACCTGGACCTGGCCGTCGTCGTGGGCGGGCAGACCTACCGGGGCAACGTCTTCTCCGGCGGTACGTCCATCCCCGGCGGCTCCGCCGACCCCCGCAACAACGTGGAGAGCGTCTTCCTGCCGGCCGGGGTGAGCGGCTCCTTCACCGTCACCATCACCGCCACCAACATCGCCGGGGACGGCGTCCCGGGCAACGCCGACCCCACCGATCAGGACTTCGCGCTGGTGGTCTACAACGCCATCCCGGAGCCCACGGGGCTCTTGCGGGGGACGGTCTCCGACGCCAGCACGGGCAATCCCATTGTGGGGGCACGAGTGGTGGCAACGGCGGGCGTCACCCGGACAGGAACCGCGACCACCGGCGCAGGGGGCCTATACTCCCTGACCCTCCCCGCAGCCACCTACATTGTGACGGCCACCGCCTTCGGCTATCTCCCCTCCACTGCCACCGGCGTGGTGGTCACCGCCGGAATGACAACAACCCAAAACTTCTCCCTAACCCCGGCGCCCCGGTACGTCCTCTCCGGCACCGTCTCCGACGCGCTGGCGGGCTGGCCCCTCTACGCCAGCCTGGAGATCACCGACGGCGTATTCTACAGCGCGCGGCTCTGGACGGATCCTGTCTCCGGCTTCTACAGCACCACCCTGCCCGGCGGGACGGTCTATATCCTCACCGCCCGCGCCTGGGTGACGGGTTACCTGCCCCTGGCCCGCACCGTTGGCCCGCTGACCGCAAACCGCACCGAGAACTTCACGCTGACGGTGGACCCTGTCGCCTGTAACGCGCCGGGATATTATGGCGACATCGGCTTTGCGGAGAACTTTGATTCCGCCACGCCGCCCGCCTTGCCCACGGGCTGGGCCAAAGTAGATGTCAGCGGGACGGCGGGAGATTGGGCCACCAGTGCAGGCACGGTACATCCCTCCGGAGCCAGCGCTCACAGTCCCCCCAACCTGGCCTATTTCAACTCCTACAGCGCCAGCAGCGGCTCCTCCACCCGCCTCTACCGGACGGTGGGAACCGATATGCGAAATCGGGTGCCCACCCTCCGGTTCTGGATGTATCACGACACGGGCTACAGCACCTCCAACGACCGGCTCCAGGTTCAGGTCTCCACGAATGGCGGGGCATCCTGGACCAACGTCGGCTCCCCTATCCCCCGCTACGACGGCTCTACGGGCTGGAAAGAGCATGTGGTGGACCTGAGCGCCTATGGCAACCAGCCGGACCTGCGGGTGGGCTTCCTGGGCATCAGCGGCTACGGCAACGACATTCACATAGACGACGTGGTCCTGGGCGGCGGGTGCGTTCCCCGCCCCGGCGGCCTGGTGGTCGGCAACGTCTACGACGGCAACACCGGCGCGCCGCTGGCCGGGGCCCTGGTCTCCAGCGACGGGGGCTACACCACAACGACGGCCGTCACCGAGGACCCGGCGGTCCCCGACTCTTTCTACACCCTCTTCTCGCCGCCTGGCCTGCACGTCTTCACTGCCACGCTGAGCGGCTACGGCGCGGCGGTCTCCACAACGAACGTCGTCCAGAGCAGTACGGTCCGGCTGGATTTCTATCTGACGGCGCCCCGGCTGACCTACGCGCCGGCCTCTCTGAGCGTCGTCCTGACCCGGGGGCTCACGGCCACTCTGCCCCTGACGCTTTCCAACAGCGGCGGCCTGACCCTGACCTTTGCGCTGGAGGAGTGGTCGGGGGCGGGAACGGCGCTGTTGAGCGAGGGCTTTGAGAGCGGCCAGGTGCCGCCTCCGGGCTGGAGCGAATGGGTCCAGAACGCCGGCGCCAACTGGGAAGTGCTCAGCAGCGGCGCGCGCTCCGGCTCCTACGCAGCGTCCGTATCATCTTCCAACCAGCCTCAAGACGAATGGCTTCTTACCCCGGAGATGAACCTGTCCAGTGCGACCCTCTCCTTCTGGTCCTTCGGCGACCCGGGCCGATGCCGGGACACTTACAACTACTGCGATCTCTTCGTCTGGCTGGTGGTGGGGGACGTGGGCGGCGCAGACGACGTATATCTTGGCAAGGCCGACGATGCCTGGCCCTCCAACCGGACCTGGGCGCAGAGTACATTTGACCTGACGCCGAAACTCCCCGGTGGGCCGGTGCGCATTGGCTTTGAGTACTACGGCCAGAACGGGGCGCAGGTGGGGCTGGACGATGTACGGGTGGAAGGAATAGGAAGCGTGGACATCCCGTGGCTCTCCGAGAATCCGACCACGGGTGTGGTTCCGCCGGGGAGCCGTCAGATCGTCAGTGTGGCCTTTGATTCGGGGGGAATGGCGCCGGGCCCGCACTCGGCAGCGCTGCGGATTCGCACGAACGACCCCGCGCGGCCCCAGGTCACCCTTCCGGTGACGATGACAGTGGTCCTGGATTTGCCCCATCGGCTCTACCTGCCGCTGGTGTTGCGGAATTTGGGACATAGTGTAGAATAGG
>JANXAH010000212.1 GCA_025062415.1 Anaerolineae bacterium
CACTGACCATCCCGCCAGGGGGAACAGTAAGCAGGTGCACCTCGGTTGCCCGGCCTTCTGCACCGGCTTCCAGATGGATAGGGATTTCATTAACGACCGGACTTCCATCTACAATCCCTTCTACGACCGCATAGTTTACCCTTCCCAGGGTGACGGAGATATAGGCGCTGAACTCCACCGACGGACAGATACCCAGCATGGGAGTTGGCCGGATTCTCACATCCACCGAACCAGTGGATGTGGGAGGCGGTGGAGGAGGAGTTGGGGTTGGGGTTGGAGTCTCAATCTGACGATGGTTGCGGACAAAGTCGTCAGGATTCAGGTAGCCCCACGCATCGGGTAGTTCGGGAAAAGTATATCCCACTCCACCATATCCGCTTCTGGGCAAGCAAAACCGGTGGCCCGGGTGTTTCTCATTTTGGAATAAATGTTCACTTGCATTGACGAATTTGCGAATTTCCCAGTGCAGATGGGAGTTACTGCCATCATCATAAACCTTACCAATTTCGGTACCCTTTTGGATAACTTGATCTACATTGACCATGATGCTGGACAGATGCCCGTAAAGAGAGGATACAGACTGCAGTCACTCCATCCCCTGCGGTTTCGGCGGGACCATCGCTGCGGATCCAATCAATACCGACGTGGAATAGTTCAGGCCACCCGATATGATCATACTCGGAATCGGGGTAGTTGCCTGGAATCGTTGGTCTACGTGTGAGTTATCTATGTCCAGAAAGCAGGTCCTTTGATCGGGTAAGTACGAGTTCTGGATCCCAAAGCCTACCCAAACGGCATATCCTTCCCCATCGGGCGCACCTAACGGGAAGTCAAAAGCAGAAGCGGCATCCGGTTCGCTGGTCGACTGAGCATAGAGATATGGGTAGGATAGCAGAGCAATCCCGATCGTACTCCCCAAGAGCGCAGCGGTAAGCAGGAGGAGCCGTTGTAAGGGCATCATTTCCTCCAAGCATGTATAAATGCGTCAAGGTAGAAATCTAATATTATTAATAATAAGTTGAAAAATGCGATATTGTGCCTCACTCCAGCTTTCATAACCCTGATTAAAAGCAAAAACCTGCTCTCGATAACGGGCAAAGTATGTCGGATTCCCCATCGGCGCAAATACTACTACCTCCTCTGCGCCAGCACGTTTCAAGGCTTCCACTAAATCTTGATCGACGAACAGATCAACAATTTGCCCATAGCCGTCTGGGCTCCCAGTATCACGCTGAGCCATATCCGCAACACATGCCTTTAACGGCACGTGGTCAGAGCATTTCCATACCATAATAACGATATTCGCATGGGCCCGGGGATTTGTTGAATCCCAGTGTGCTTGAATAGTAATAAATGTGGCTTGCAACCTTTCGCTATAATCGATTCTCGGTGGTTGCGCTGGATACGGAAATGCAATCTTAAGTTGCGTATCGGTGTAGAACGACCAGCCTTCCAGGGAGTCCAGCGAATAAGGGTAGAGAGTAACGTAGAAGGTCGGCGTCGGCCACGGTGTGGGCCTCGGTGAAGGGGCGGAGGGGGAGGGCGGACTTGTTGGAGAAGCGGCGGTTACAGGCCGGGGGGCAGGCATCGTAAGAGTCGGAGACGGGGAGGCAAGCGGAGAAGGGGAGGGGGACACGAGAAACAGCAGAAAGACGGCAGCCAGAACGACCAGGACAATCAAGACTGCGATGGCCAGAAGGCCAGTCCTGCGGTCCATCGGGTCCTCTTTTCACAGTTTGCGAATCGCTGATCGCGTATCGGTTATCGTCGGTTGTAATTTCTCTCCCCCGAGCGAAGTGAGGAGGGAAGGTGGCCTCGTCGGGGCCCCTGGCTGATGGCCAGCCTTTGCCGATCTCTGGCCGTCGGCGAAGGCCGACGCTCGGCGCAGAGCGCCCAGGGAGGCTGATTTCCAATCGGCGCAGGCCGACACCCGGCGCCTGTTGCGAGCGTAGCGAAGCAACCTGAGCGCCCAGGGAGGCAGATTTCAATCCGCGCTACCGCCGCACCGTGAACACCAGCCCGTCCCCCCGGCCCATCACCTCCGGGAAGTACATCTCGTAGGCCGTCGTCGGCAGGACCCGGTACTCCCCCGCCAGCCCCACCTGCAACAGATAGGTGTACTCGTAGGTGCCGCGCGGGAGTTCGGTGGCAAAAAGGACCAGTTTCTCGTCCCGCATGTCGGTGTCGGCGAACCACCACCAGCCCCAACCCCAGCGGCGGTCCCAGTCGGTGCGGACAAACTCCGGCTGGGTGCCCACCACGCTCGTCGTCTGGAGACTGGTGTCCACCGGGTCCGTCCCCGCCGGGATCGGGTCCTCCACCACCAGGTAGTTCAGGTCCGTCGGCGCGATGATGGTCAGCCGGACCCGGATGAGGTCGCCCACGCGGGCCTCGGTGATGGGCCGGCAGTTCTTTTCGCAGTCCGCCCGCTCATAGACCCGGCCCACGATGACTCCCCGGTTCAGGGCCTGGATCTGCTCCACCGGCAGGTAGCCGCGCAGGTGGACGGTGTAGTAGAGCCGGCCCGGCCCCTCGCCCCGCGCGATCTCCACCCGGTTCGCCTGGTCCACGAAAAGGTCCTTGACCGCCACTCGCAACTCCGTCACCTCTTGGATTTTCTCCGGCGTCACCTGGCCGGAGCCCAGGTCGCGGCCGTTGACCCGTACGCCCCAGGCGTAGTTCCCCTCCAGTTCCCGGGTCGCCACCAGCCAGTCGGTCAGGGCAATCAGTGCCCAGGCCGTCTCCTGCGTCGTCTCCCAGTGGTCGGCGGTGCGGGCCCGCATCAGCCAGCGGACGGTGCCCGGCGCCAGGGGGTTATTGGGGTCAAAGCGGGCCAGCAGGGCCAGCACGATGGACGTCGTCCGGGTGTCGGTGTTCCAGTTCCAGCGGTCCGGCTCCGTCTCCTGCCAGCGGACGCTCGTCCCGCTCATCACTGCCGCGTTCGTCAGGTCGGCGATGATGGTCTTCAGGCGCGGGTCCTGGGGATTCAGGATGCCCAGCGCCAGGCCCAGATATGCTCGCCCGTAGTAACTCAACCGCCCGCGCACCTCGTAGAGGTTGGAAAGGTCCGCCTCGCGGGGACGCCCGGCCTCCGTCAGGACGTAGAGGATGAAGGCCTGGCGGTTGGCCTGGGTGGGGCTCTTCAGTTCGTCCACTGGCTTGATCCGCAACCGCAGGTAGTCCACACCATCGCGGATGACCTTCTCCTCCACCGCGAAGCCGGCCTGCTTCGCCTTGACCAGCCCGAAGACGACGTAGGCGGTGGTCAGCGGGTTGGAATGGTCGTTCTTCCACCAGCCCCAGCCGCCGTCGGGGTGCTGGTACTGGTAGAGTTTCTGGACGGCGTAGGTGACCAGTTCCCGCAGTTTGGCCTCCAGTTCCGGCTTCGCCAGGCCCAGTTCCTTGAGCGCCCGGTAGGTCAGGACGTTGGGCAAAAACTTGGAGACCAACTGCTCGGTGCACTCGTAGGGAAAATGCTCCAGGTAGTCCAGCCCGCCCGTCATCCCGGCGGCCAGCGACGGCTCCAGTTTTATGGTCAGGTCGCCCTGGGTCGTGTCTATAGTCGGCGGGAGGACAATCGCTTCCAGGGTGCTCCCGGCCTCGGCCAGTTGCCCGGCGGTGCCGACGATCTCCACTGCCGAGTACCGGTAGACGGGCAGGTACTGGTCGGGCGGGAGGCCCGCTGGGGGTTTGGTGGCGTCGGAGAGGCCGCCGCCCTGAGCCCGGAAGACCAGGTCCACCCGGTCGCCCGCAAAGTCGCGCGGCACCTCCACAGGCCATTCCACCCGTACTTTGCCCTTCGCCGGAATCGTCACCTTCTGGCGGGCCTCACCCAGCATCCGCAGGCCCGGCGCCTCCAGCGAGACCTCCACCTCCAGCGAGCGATCGGTGTTGTTGTGGACGACGGCGGCCAGGTCCGCCCGGTCGCCCACCACGAAGAAGCGGGGTGTCACCGGCCGGACCAGCAGGTCCTTTGTGGAGAGAATCTCCAGTTCTGTCTGGCCGACGAGCAGGCCGGCGGTCTGCGCGACCGCGCGGGCCTCTATGTGCCAGGTGGTCAGTTGATCGGAAAGTTTGAAGGAGACGGACGCCCGGCCCTTCGCGTCGGTGCGGATAGAAGGCGCCCAGAAGACGGTGTCCGGAAACTCCTGGCGGATGAACTCCGCGCCCATGACGGCCGCTTCGGCGCCGCCACCGCCGCCCTTGGCCTCCTTCGCGATGCGGACGCTGATGCGGTCCACGGAGATGGAGAGGTTATCGGCGGTGCGGACGCCCAGGCCGCGCCGTCCGTAGAAGGCCTCCACGATGGACGGCGCGTTGGGCGGGGCCAGCGTCAGGACGGATTTATCCACCACCGCCAGCCCGACCTCCGCCTCCACCGGTTTGCCCTCGGAGTCCGTCACTTCTATGTTCAAGTTGACGGTCTCGCGCGGGCTGTAGTGCTCGCCCTTCGCCATGTCCCGGTCCGGGGTGATGCGGACGGTCAACTCCTGCTTCTCGGTGGAGACCGTGAAGGAGACATAGCCCAGCCGGTAGCCGGGGACGGGGTTGGTCTCGTCCACGCCCTTGACCAGGACGACGGAGACGAAGGCGTTGGGGGCCATTTCAGCGGTAATCGGTAGGTCTATCGTCTCCGCGTTGCCCGCCAGGGTCTGGACCCAGTGGCGGATGATGTGGCCGCGCTCCACCGTGACCAGCGCGGTTACCTGGCCCTGGAAGGGCGAGGGGACGAGGATTTTGGCCGTCTCGCCGGGGCGGTACTCCCGCTTGTCGGCGATGAGGTAGATGCGGTCGTTGTTCTCCTGGCGCCAGGAGACGTACTCCCGCCCGGAGACCCAGAGCCAGGTCGCCGAGAGGATGTGGTTGCCCTTTGCGTCGGCCCCCTCGGCCTTGATGACGTAACTTCCGCCCGACGGCGGGACGAAAGAGACCGTCGCCTCACCTTTGTCGTTCGTCGTCACCGTGGTCGTGGCGACGACGGTGTCGGAGACGGTCCAGGTCCAGTAGACGTTGCCGTACTCGTCCTCCTCCTGGACGTTGAGCCACTCTCGCCGGTTGAGGGTAACCGTCAGTGGGACGCGGGCGACGGGGTCACCCTCCCAGTCCACGGTGCGGATGTCCACCGGTTGCTCCTCCCCCTCCACGCCGACGTACCGCTGGACCCGCAGGCCGATGTAGAAGAGGCCCTTGTGCACCAGAACCTGGGCCCGGTTGGAGACGGTTTGGTCGGTAACGTCGGTGACGGTGGCCTCAATGGTGAACTGCTGGCTGAAGAGGGCGTCGCGGATGTCGGCGGGGACGGTGAAGACGAAGCGACCCTCCGCATCGGTGGTCCCTTCGCCGTCGGCGATCACGCGGCCGTAGCCGGGCACTTTCTCTGGGGCCCACCAGTCCCACCGGCTGGTGTCGGTCCAGTCCCACCAGCCGGGGACGTCGGGCCGGAACCACGAGTCCTGGGTCATCAGGGTCCAGCGGACCTTCGCGCCGGCGACGGGGCCGCCGAAGAAGTAGGTAGCCTGAACGGAGACGTTGATCTTGTCGCCCGTCAGGACCTGGTCCTTGTCGGGGGTGACGGTCACCTGGAACTCCGGGCGGCGGTACATCGCCACCTGGAAGCCGACGCCGTCGGTCTGTTTCTTGTAGTTGACCTCAATCCAGTAGTAGCCCAGGCCGGCCTCCGGGGCCAGGGTGAACTGGCCGTTGAAGGTGCCCAGGTCGGAGAGGGGCAGGGTATCTTTGTAGATTTCCTCGCCCTGGTCGTTGCGGACGACTACGGAGACGGTGTCGCCGGTCGGGGGCAGGGTGTAGCGGGCGTCGTCCTCCGCCCGCAGGACGCCCCGGAAGTAGACGGGCTGGCCGGGCCGGTAGATGGGCCGGTCGGTGTAGACGTGGATGCGGTAGGGGCGGATGTAGAACTCCGAGGCGAGGCCGAAATCCCAGGGGCCGATGCCGTTGTACCAGTCTATGTGGACAACGGAAAAATTCGGCTCTCCGGGCGCGCCGGAGTAGGCCAGGAAGGCCCTCCAGAGGTCCTCCAGGGGCGGGAAGCCGGTGCGGAAGACGCCGTCGGCGTCGGTGGTGCCGCGCGCGTTCACGCCACCACCTTGGACGGTGATGGGCAGGTTGGGGACGGGCTGGCCGGTGGCCAGGTCGGTGGCCCAGACCAGGGCCTCTCGCGGAGCCAGTTTGAGGGTCAGGTGAATGCGGGAGACGATCAGGATGTGGCGGGTGGGGCTCCAGCCCTGGCGGCGGATCTCCGGGGAGGAGACCTGCAGGAAGTAGAGGCCGGGCGGGAGGGGGCTTCTGTCTTCCGTCAGGTCAATCCGTTTGTAGCGGGCCTCGTTCAGCGGCGCTTCCACCGGGATCGTCCATTGGCGGAGAATGTTCTCTTCCTTTGGGCGGAAACTCTCCCAGGCCCCCCACCAGTCGCCGGTGGTCAGGCGCTGGAACTCGTCCCAGGTCAGGCGGGCGAGGGAGACATCTATCTGGGAGACGTTGAGGTAGGAGACATAGACGTAGGTAGACGTATAGGCGTTGTAGAGGCCGATGTTGCCCGGCACCTGCAGGTAGACGGCGGGGTCCATAGGACGGGTGGTGAAGCGGACCACCGTGTCCTGGCCGATGGTGTTGCCGTAGGGGTCAGCCATACGACCGCCCAGGCGGACCTCCCAGGACGTGGACGCGGGAGGCTCCCAGTTGAGGACGAACGCGTTCTCCCACGGGTCCCAGTAAGTGTAGACGCGGGTCGGCTTGGGGATGATGGTGATGTTGGGCATCAGGGTGGAGACGTCCATGGGGGCGGAGAATTTGATGCGAAACTCGGTGCCGGGACTGGCGTACTTATCCCCGTCGCTGGGGGCGGTGCTGACGATGCGCGGGTAGGGGACAGTGCGGAAGGACCCTCGGTACGGCTCTTTCAACGGAGCCGCGCCTTGGGCGGAGCGGGCCGTCTCATCCAGAACAATGAGGTACTCCGTATCCAGGTCCAGCCGTCCTTCGGGGATGAAGGTCATCACCGTGTCGTTTTCGCTCCACTCAAAGCGGCCGGGGACGCGGGTCTCACCTGGCAGGGATTTCAGGGAGAAAGCGGCCTGGGCCGAAACCCGGTCCATCGGCTGGCTGAAGGTGATTTTGACGGTCTGGGTGAGGGGGACCAGGGTGGAGCCGGCGGTGGGCTCCACGAAGAGGATGTAGGGGGACTCAATGGTGAACTCCCAGGTGAAGTCCTCCTCCAGGACGCCGCCGGTGGTGTCTGAGAGGCCCGCGGGGACGGTGGCCCGATAGGTCTGGCCGGGGACGAAGCCCGTTTTGGGTTTAAAGACGTAGATAGACGTGTTGACCCACTCGCCGGTTCCCTCCACGGGCGGGTCAAAGACGACGGGGACGGGCATATCGGCCGCCGGCGCGCTGACCAGTTGCAGGGGGACGACGGGCCGGTTGAACATAATGGTGACCGGGGTATCGGGAGGGACATCGCGCGTGCCCGGCCCGGGCAGGACCTGGGCCACCTCCAGGTAGCCGACGGTGGCGAAAGTGAATTCCACCTCCTCCTTCAGGGGCAGGCCCTCGGCGGATTTGGCGGTGGTGTCCAGTTTGACCCGGTAGCGGGTGGCCCGTTTCCACTGATCTTTGGGGGTGAAGACCAGGGTGACCGGGTCGGGCCAGGAGAAAGTGCCCTCCACCTTCGGCTCAATTTGGAAGGCGGCCTGGACGGAAGCGGGGTCCATCGGCTGGTCAAAGACCAGGCGGAGGGGCCGGTCCAGCGGCGTCTCCTCGCCGCGCGCGGGGGAGCGGACCAGCAGGAGGGGGTGGGTAGCGGGGAGAGGTGGCGTCGTGGGGGTGGGAGTGGCGCGGCGCAGGAAGGGCGGGGCGCAGGAAAGCACTGTGCTCACCAGCAGAAGAATCAGCACCGGCAGGGTCCAGAGGCGGTTACGGTTCATAGTAACTCCTTTCGCAGAAGGCACATCTCGCTCCCGGACGCGAAGGTCCGGACTTACACCACTAATCACTTCAGGCCCAGACGCAAACGTTCGGGCTCAAATGCAAAGCCCTTCGGGCTTTTTTGAGCCCTGGAACGGACGGAATGCGCCGCTGGGCGATAGTTTTAGCCCCTGAAGGGGACTTCGCAACTGAGCCCGGCAGGTTATCTCTGGGCTTCAGACTGCAGTATACCATAGAGAGAGCGGATTGTCTATCGGTAAAATTTGCTTGACTTTATCCACATCTCAGAGGGCATCCAGGGGTTAGTTGGGATCGCCCAAACTTTTTGTCCCGCTTTTCCAGCCCTTTTCAAGCCCTTCTCAAATTGTTCAAGAGCCAAACTTCAGGGGAGGGGCTTCTGCTTGCCTCACCCTTCCCCCGGCGCTACGCTACCGGAGGAGAGGTGTGGAATCCAGCGCTCATCGGCCGCTGACCAACATCCGACAAATTGGCACACACCCTGGGATGTGGGTAAAGTCCATGTAAAATTTGCGTCCCTCATCCCTTTAAGACGTCAAAAGGGGGCAAAGAGTTCCAACTTTATATCCCAACCCAGGTCCCCAATGTTTGCTCCTTGGGATGAATAAGGTATAATGAGCAAGGTTCTTTGCCCTATGATGAATTGCCAGATTCGTTTAGAGCAGTCTGAAAATTCAGGTTCTCCGGAAACCTGCGGTACTGTAGCGCAGGCCGTCAGGTCTGTGAATATCGTTGAAAGCCGTTTCAGGCCACTTATCACAGGCAGGCTAACGGCCTGTGCTACGCGACCTTCAGCATTTTTCAGACATGCTCTTAAGGACACAACGGCGCCGCAGACCCCTTGAGAATCTGAATTTTCAGGTGTGCCCTTTGAGGGATTGGGAGACAAGGATGCCGACGATTCTGGTCGTGGACGACGAACCGCAGATTGTACGTCTGGTCCGGGCCTACTTGGAAGAGGCGGGTTTTCACGTTGTGACCGCTTCGGATGGAGAGCAGGCCCTTTACGTCGCGCGCCATGAGCGGCCCGACCTGATTATCCTGGACATCCTGATGCCCAAAATGGATGGGCTGGAATTCACCCGCCGCATCCGGCGGGAGCAGAACGTCCCCATCATTATGCTCACGGCCCGCGTGGAGGAGACCGATCGGATTGTCGGGCTGGAACTGGGCGCCGACGACTACGTCACCAAACCCTTCAGCCCGCGGGAACTGGTAGCCCGGGTGCGGGCCGTCCTGCGCCGCGTCCAGGCCTCTCCGCAGGTCCCCCAGGTTCTCCGCGTTGGTCCCATTGTCCTGGACCGCTCCACCCACACGGTGACTGTGAACGGGCAGCCCGTGGACCTGACTCCCACGGAGTTTACCATCTTGGAGACCCTGATGCGTGCGCCGGGCCGGGCCTTCCGCCGCGCCGACCTTCTGGAAGCTGTCCGGGGCATAGCCTTTGATGCCTACGAACGAACGGTAGACGCCCATATCAAGAACCTGCGGCGCAAGATTGAACCGGACCCGTCCAATCCCCGCTACATCCTCACCGTCTGGGGGGTGGGGTACCGGCTGAATCCCGAGATGGAAGATGCGTAGTCTCTTTTGGAAAGGAATGCTGGCCTTCCTGGCCGTCGTGATTGTGGCCATTGGTATTGTCGCCATCCTGATGGGCCGGGCGACGGAGCAGGAGTTTCGGCGTTATGCCCTGGCGCGGGGCGGCATCTGGGAGCGGATTTCCTTTGCGCTGGCGGAGTATTACGCTGTCCACGGTTCCTGGGACGGCCTTCAGCAGGCCCTCTCGTTCCTCCCCCGTCCGCGGATGATGATGCCTGGGATGGGCAGAATGATGCCGCCTGGAGCCCGCTGGGCCGTGGATTTCGTCGTCACCGACGCCCAGGGAAACATCGTGGGCGATACCCGCGGCACGCCCGGTGGAAAGGTCAGCCGTCGGGAACTCCAGACGGGCATCCAGATCCAGGTAAACGGCGAAGTCGTGGGCTACCTGGTGCCGGTAGGCGCATTACCGGGAGCCCTGGACCCCGCTCAGGAAGCGTTCCTGAGACGGGTCCGAATTGCGCTGATCCTGGCGACGGTGGGCGCGTTGAGCGCAGCCCTGACGATCGGGGGACTTCTTTTCCATTCCATCACTACCCCTCTCCGCCGCCTGACCGCGGCCAGTCAGGCCATCGCCCAGGGGGACCTTTCCGTCCGTGCCCCAGTGACCGGGTCGGACGAGATCGCCCAACTGGCTCGGGCCTTCAACCAGATGGCGGAGAGCCTGGCGCGTGCCCAGGAGGCCCGCCGCAACCAGACTGCCGACATCGCTCACGAATTGCGGACCCCTCTGACGGTTCTCCAGGGCACTCTGGAGGCGATGGTGGACGGTATCTACCCGACCGATCGGGAGAACCTTCAGGCCGCGCTGGCCCAGGTACGGACCCTCTCCCGGCTGGTAGAGGACCTGCGGCTCCTGGCCCAGGCCGACGCCGGTGAACTGACCCTGAACCGGACGGTGCTGGACCTGGGCGCGTTTCTGGAGGAGGTCGTGGAGGCCCATCGTCTTCAGGCCCAGGAGCGTCAGATCACCCTGGCGCTGGAACGTCCCTCTGCGCTTCCCCTGGTCCTGGCCGACCGGGACCGGCTGGCTCAGGTGATGGGGAACCTGCTGGCCAACGCGCTCCGCTATACTCCCCCAGGAGGGCGCATCGCAGTGCAGGTGGTCCCTCGTGGCCGGGAAGTAGCGGTCTCCGTGGCCGACAATGGCCCCGGCGTTCCCGCCAGCGATCTGCCCCACCTCTTTGAGCGCTTCTGGCGCCGGGACTCCTCACGGCAACGGGCGACGGGGGGAAGTGGCCTGGGGCTGAGCATCGCCCGGCATATCGTGGAAGCCCACGGGGGGCACATCTGGGCCGAACCTACCCCCGGTGGCGGCCTGACGGTGACCTTTACCCTGCCCACCGCCGAAATCGCGTGAGAACACAGGTGGAGGCGTCATCTTTGAATGGCGGTAAACCGTCGGGCTCTGCTGCAAAGCCCCCTTTGGGGTTAAAACCATCGCCCAGGGATGTTTCTCGTCTTTTCCGGGGCTGAAAAGCCCGAAGGTCGTGTAACGCAGGCTGTGAGCCTGTAACGCAGGCTGTTAGCCCGTAACGCAGGCTGTTAGCCTGTTAGCCTGTAGCGCAGGCTGTTAGCCTGTACAGATGCAGGCCTGGAGGCCTGCGTTATCTGTAGCGCAGGCTTTTAGCCTGTATCTTGCAGGCCTGGAGGCCTGCGTTACCTGCAGGCTGTTAGCCTGTATCTTGCAGGCCTGGCGGCCTGCGTTACCTGTAGCGCGGGCTGTTAGCCTGCATCTTGCAGGCCTGGAGGCCTGCGTTACCTGTAGCGCGGGCTGTTAGCCTGCATCTTGCAGGCCTGGAGGCCTGCGTTACCTGTAGCGCAGGCTGTTAGCCTGTCCAGATGCAGGCCTGGCGGCCTGCGTTACCTGTAACGCAGGCTGTTAGCCTGTACAGATGCAGGCCTGGAGGCCTGCGTTACCTGTAGCGCAGGCTGTTAGCCTGTCCAGATGCAGGCCTGGCGGCCTGCGTTACCTGTAACGCAGGCTGTTA
>JANXAH010000215.1 GCA_025062415.1 Anaerolineae bacterium
TAGGGGCTGCAGTTGCCATCTGATCAAAACGTGGTAAGATTATAGTGGTGATGGGGCGTAGCCAAGCGGTAAGGCAACGGACTTTGGATCCGTCATCCGCAGGTTCGAATCCTGCCGCCCCAGCCTGAATTCTCTCAGACCAAAAAGGGCGTTTCTGGTAGCATAGGAGTGCCCCCGGGGACTCTTTTCCTGTCTGCCTCAAGCCCGTCATACTTTGCCGTCGGAAACTCAATCCCCACTTTGGCACCTCTGCTGGGTTGATAGATCAACTTGCGCAATATACTATGTTCGGAAAACATCGCCCGCTCTGTCTACGTGGTAACTGGCGCCTACTTTTCCTCGTTGATTGACGCAATTTTCCCCGAGCCCTGGGTGGCACCCGGTAGGTCAATAACTCCTGAAAGGTCCACATATGATCCGTCACTCCGGCCGCCATCATCGGAGTGATCTCCCGTCTTTTGTGTTGTATTTGCCCCGTGAGGAGGGCCAGGGCCCGGTGGAGTACGCGTGGATCCTTGTTTTAGTTGCCATCGTGGTCATTGTTCTCCTCACTCCGCCGACAGATACCAACAGTGGGTAGTACCTACTTCCTATTGACGAACCAGTCTGGACCAGTATAATGAAAGCAGGCTTAAGAAACCTTTAAAGGAAGGAGGTGACACCATGCTGTATCTGCCTCGTGAGGAAGGCCAGGGCCTGGTGGAGTACGCGCTGATCCTCGTTCTGGTTGCCATTGTGGTGATCGTTATTCTCACTGTGCTGGGCGGCCAGGTCAGCAACGTCTTCTCCCGCATTACCAGCGCAATGAGCCGGTAACACTCCACCGTCAAGGACCCAACTCAGAGCAACACAGAACCCCGCCCTGGGCGGGGTTCTGTGTTTTCAATCAATATGAAGATGTTCGTGCAGGGAATCTCCATTGTCGCTCTAACCGGGGCTGGGGTTTCTGCAGAGAGCGGCGTCCCCACCTTCCGGGGGCCGGAGGGGCTCTGGCGGACCTTCCGCCCAGAGGACCTGGCAACCCCCGAAGCCTTCGCCCGCAATCCCACCCTGGTCTGGGAATGGTACGACTGGCGCCGTCGGCGCATCGCCGCATGCCAGCCCAACCCGGCCCATCGGGTTCTGGCAGAAATGGAAGCAACGCTTCCGGATTTCATCCTTATCACTCAAAACGTGGATGGCCTGCACCAGGCTGCGGGAAGCCGAAAGGTCTTGGAACTCCACGGCAATATCTGGCGAGTTCGCTGCACCCGCTGTGGGAAGGTCGTAGAAGACCGACGGGTCCCGCTGCCGGAAATCCCGCCCCACTGCGCCTGTGGGGGCCTGCTCCGCCCCGACGTTGTCTGGTTCGGCGAACCTCTACCTACCGACGTTCTGCAGCAGGCCTGGGAAGCTGCCAAGCGCTGCCGCTGTATGCTGATCATTGGGACCTCTGCCCTGGTCCAACCGGCAGCATCGTTGCCCGTCATTGCAAAACAAAGCGGCGCCTACCTGGTGGAGGTCAACGTAGCAGATACCCCCTTGACGTCACTGGCCGATGAGGTTTTACGCGGCCCTGCCGGGGAGGTCCTTCCCCGGTGGTGGGAGGCTCGGCGAGCCTCTCTGTCGGGGTGGAGGTGCCAATGACTTATCCCCAGTCCCAATTCCGTGTCCTGACTGATGTGGAAATCGCGGCCATCCACGAGGCTACCCTCCGTATCCTCCAGGAAACGGGCGTGGTCCTTACCCACCCGGGGGCACGGGCACAGTTGGCGGAGGCCGGAGCCATCATCTATGGAGACCGGGTACGGATCCCGTCCGACCTGGTGGAGTGGGCCCTCGCGCAGTGCCCGCCGCAGGTTACGTTGCGCGGGCGAAGCGGGCAAACGGTCACCCTGGGAAACGGTGCTCTCTCCTGGCACAACCTCGGCGGCGCACGAGAGGTTTATGATCCCCGCACTGGGCAGCGTCGCCCTGCCACTATCCGGGATGTACAGGATAGCGCCCGGCTTCTGGACGCACTGGAAAGCGTCACCACTATCACGCCCTTCTTCACTCCGCAGGATGTGCCCGGGCCAGCGATGTCCCTGGCGATGTACCGCCATACCCTCTCTCACACCACGAAGCCGGTCCATGGCCCCGGCATACAGACCCCCGAAGAGGTGCGGGCTATCGCCCGGATGGCCTCCGTTATCGGACCGCCGGAGGAGGTGCTCACGCTGGGCATCTCTCCTGTGAGTCCTCTCTTTTTCCCCGACGACGTGGTAGGGGCTATTATAGAGACGGCGCGGCTGGGCATCCCCCTGGGCCCTCTCCCTTGCCCCATTGCCGGTGCGACCGCGCCCCTCTCCCTCGCTGGTGCGCTGGCCCAACAGAATGCGGAAGTCCTGACGGCCGCCGTGCTGGCCCAATTGATACGGCCCGGTCTGCCCATCTTTTACTGCGGGCGGCTGGCGATGATGGAGCCTCGCTCCGGGACAGCCGTCTGGGGTGGCGTGGAACTGGGGCTGGTCTCCGCCGCAACTGTCCAGATTGCCCACAGATACAGCCTCCCAGTTAACGTCTACGGCTTCTCCACCAACTCCCACACGCTGGACATTCAGAGCGGATTTGAACGGGCCCTGAATGCCGTTCTCCCTGCGCTCGCTGGGGCGGATGAACTCTCTGGCATCGGGGAAATGGAGGCCGGTGTGATGGGCTCCTACGCCCAGATGGTCTGCGACGACGAGATCGCCCGGTCCATCCGGCGACTCCTTCGGGGATTTGCGGTCGACGAAGACGCGCTGGCTGTGGAGGTCATCGCTGCGGTGATGGAGGGGCCCCGCAACTTTCTTGGGCAACGCCACACGGCCCGGTACCTGCGTGCAGGGGAAATCCTGCTATCCCGCCTGGCGGAGCGCCGCTCCTGGGGGGAGTGGGACCAGTCCGGCCGAGAGGGGATGGCCGAGCGGGCTCAGGCGGAGGCAGAGCGGCTCCTTGCCGAACACGAAGTCCCGCCGCTGTCGTCGGAGCAGGAGCGGGAACTGGACGATATCCTGCGCTATTGGGGATAAGATCACCGGAGGCGGCCGCGAAGCGGCCGCCCCCGGTGGCCCTCCCCCTACTCGTACCGCAGGGCCTCTATGGGGTGGAGACGGGAGGCCCGCCAGGCCGGATACATCCCGGAGGCCAGACCCACCGCGGCCGAGACCAGCGTCGCCAGCAGAACCGCCTGCGGAGTGACAATGGACCGAAAATCCTTCACCAGCAGGGAGATGACCTGCGCTCCCAGAAACCCGATGGCGATTCCAACGGCCCCACCCGCCAGCGCCAGCACCACCGCTTCTATTAGAAACTGGACCAGAATGTCCCGCCGTCGCGCCCCGACGGCCTTCCGCAGGCCAATCTCCCGCGTCCGCTCCGTCACCGAGACCAGCATAATGTTCATAATCCCGATGCCGCCCACCAGCAGGCTGATCCCTGCAATCGCGCCCAGGAAAATCGTCAGAACCCCCGTGATGTTCCCGAAGGTCTGGATGAGGTCCGCCTGGCTGAGGACAATGAAGTCGTCCTCATCCTCAAAGACGATGCGGTGGCGCTCCCGGAGCACGGCCCGAATCTGCTCCGCCGCAGCATCCATCCGTTCCGCACTCACTGCCTCCACCAGGATGTAGGAGACCCGGTATTCCCCATTGGGCGCACGGGCGGAGAAGAGGCGGCTTTGGGCCGTCGTCAAGGGGACAAAGACCGTGTTGTCCTGATCCGAGAAGGTCCCACCTTTCTCTTCCATCACCCCGATGACGCGAAAGGGAACGCCGTTGATCCGGATCGTCTCCCCGATGGGGAAGGGGTTCTCCGGGAAAAGCGTTTCGGCGACGGTCTGTCCCAGGACGGCGACCCGCGCCCGTCCCTCCAGGTCCTGCTGCGTGAAAAAGTCACCAACGATGGGTTCCCACTTCCGAACAGCAGCAAATTCCGGTGTCACCCCTTGGATCGTCGTCACCATCTGCCGACCACCCGCCGCTACCGTTCCAGTTCGGTCCAGTTGAGGGGCCACCCGCGCGACGTCGGGAAGCCGGAGGGGGTCTGCCAGGGCCCGCGCGTCCCCTATTGTCAGAGGACGGGGGATGGACCGGGCATCCATCCCCCGGCCCTGTCCTACATTGGGCAGGACAAAGAGCAGGTTGGAGCCGATACCCTGAAACTGCTCGGTGACGAAAACCTGAACACCTGTACCGGCGGCCATCAGTGTGATGACCGCCGCTACGCCAATGACAATCCCCAACATCGTCAGCGCCGAGCGCAACTTGTTTGCCCCCAGCGCCCGCAACGCTACCCGTAGACTCTCGGCCAGGTTCATCTAACCGCTCCTCCTTCTGTTCAGTGCCTCCACCAGCAGCGCGCGCACCACCTGCGGGTTCGCTTTGCCTCCGGTGGCCCGCATGACCTGCCCCATCAGCCAGCCTGCCACCTGCTCCTTACCCGCCAGGTACTGGGCCACCTGCGTTGGGTTCTCGTCCAGCACTCGCTCCACCACCGTCCGCAGCGCTGCCTCGTCCGAAATCTGGGCCAGCCCCTTTTCCTCCACAATTTGCCGGGCCGGTTTGCCCGTGATGGCCATCTCGTCCAGCACCTCCCGCCCGGTGTTGAGGTTGATGGTTCCAGCCTCTACCAGTCCAATGAGGTCCACCAGCGCTTCGGGGCTCACCGGGAGTTCGGCGATGCTCTTCCCGGTCTCTTTCATCACCCGGAAGAGGTCCACGGTGACCCAATTGGCAATCGCCTTGGGGCTGGTCTTCCCCAGGCGGACTGCCGCCTCGTAGTACTCGGCAACGGCCCGGTCAGCGGTCAGGAGGTCGGCCTCGTAGGGAGTCAGGCCGTACTCCTGGATAAAGCGGGCCCGGCGAGACGCAGGAAGCTCCGGCAACTGCCGGTGCAGTTCGTCCAACCATTCACGGCGAATCTCCAGCGGCGGCAGGTCCGGCTCCGGGAAGTACCGGTAGTCCTCCGCATACTCCTTGCTGCGCTGGACATAGGTGACCCCCCGGCCCTCGTCCCAGCCCATCGTCTGCTGGAGGATCCGTCCGCCGTTCCGGAGCGTCTCTATCTGCTGGGCGATCTCGTAGGCCACGGCCCGGTAGAGCGCGCGGAAGGAGTTGAGGTTCTTGATCTCATGGCGCGGGTTCAGGACGTCTGACCCCTTCGGGCGGACACTGACGCTGGCCTCAAAGCGCATCACCCCCTTCTCCATATCCCCAGAGTTGACGCCCAGGTAGACCAGAATCTCCCGCAGCCGCTCCGCGTACTCCCGGACCTCCTCGGCGGAGCGCATATCCGGCTCAGTGACGATCTCTATCAGCGGTACCCCGGCCCGGTTGAAGTCCACCAGCGTGACGTTGCCCACGTGGTAGAGTTTGCCGGTGTCTTCCTCCAGGTGGACATTGTTGATGCGGACGCGCCGGGGCCCGGCCTCCGTCCGGATGTCCAGGTACCCATTGACCCCCAGCGGGAGCCCGTGCTGGGAAATCTGGTAGCCCTTGGGCAGGTCGGGGTAGAAGTAGGACTTGCGGGCAAAGAAGGAGACGGGCGGTATCTCGCAGTTGAGGGCCAGCGCGGTCATCAGGGTCAGTTCCACCGCGCGGCGATTGATGACCGGCAGCGTCCCCGGCATCGCTGTACAGACCGGGCAGACGTAGGTGTTGGGGGGCAGGTCGCCCGTATCTTCCACCACCGGACAGGCGCAGAACATCTTGGAACGGGTATGAATCTGCGCGTGTACTTCCAGACCAATCACCGCTTCGTATTCCACGGTTCCTCCTCATTCACAGAAGACGAACTTGCTCTTACCATCAGGTATTTTTTCAAAAAAGCCGCCATTTTATCCAGCGCGTCCCTTGCATCCGGGGAACGCTGATAAGTGAAGCCGTGGGGCGCATCGGGGTACTCGTAGCATTCCGTTACAGCGCCAGCGGCTTTCAATAACTCACAGTGTCTTAACCCCTCCTCGCGCAGCGAGTCCTTGCCCGCTACGATAATCAGAGCAGGGGGAAGTCCCTCCAGGTCCTCCCGCGTGGCGTAGACCGGCGAAACGTAAATATCCCTCGCGGGTTGAGTCTGTTGCTCCACATCCTGTCTTTCTGCCGCTGTCCCTGTGCCCTGCGGCCTATCCATACCGCCGCACAAACCGTCGCATTCGCTCCAGCGCTTCCTCAATCTTTTCGTACGCGGTTGCGTAGGAGCAGCGGACGAACCCTTTGCCGCTGGGGCCGAACGCGCTGCCTGGCACGACAGCCACCCGCTCCTCCTGGAGCAGTTTCTCCGCGAAGGTGTTGTCGTCCATCCCGGTGATTGCGATGGATGGGAAGGCGTAGAACGCGCCCTTTGGCTCCACGCAGGTCAACCCGATCTCGTTCAGGCCACTGACGATGAGCCGGCGTCGCCGGTCGTACTCCCGCCGCATCTCCTCCACGAAGGGTTCTCCTTCCTTGATGGCGACCAGCGCCGCGTACTGGGCCACAGTGGGCGCGCACATAATGGTGTACTGATGGACTCGGCGCATCATCTCCATTATCTCCGCCGGCGCCGCGGCCCAGCCGATCCGCCAACCGGTCATCGCGTAGGCCTTGGAGAAGCCCATCAGCAGGATCGTCCGGCTGTACATCCCCGGCAGGCTGGCGAAGCAGGTGTGCTGAGTATCGTAGACCAGCCGGTCGTACAACTCGTCGGAGATGACCACCAGGTCGTGCCGTTTGACGACGGCGGCGATCTCGTTCAGCCGCTCCCGGCTCATCACCGCACCGGTGGGGTTGCTGGGGTATCCGATGAGCAGGGCTTTCGTCTTCGGGGTAATGGCCCTTTCTATCGCCTCCGCCGTCACCTGCCATCCGTTCTCCGCCGAAGTGGGCACCAGAACCGGTACTCCCCCGGCGAAGACGACCTCCGGCGCGTAGGAGACAAAACACGGCTCCGGGATAATCACCTCGTCTCCGGGGTCTATGATGGCCGCGCAGGCCAGGTACAGCGCCTCCGAGACGCCCACGGTGATGAGAATCTCGCTGGCCGGGTTGTACGTCTGCCCGTAGAGGCGGTCCAGGTGCTCCGCGATGGCCCGGCGCAGTTCCATCAGCCCAGAGTTGGACGTATAGTGGGTCTCCCCACGCTGGAGGGCCTCAATCCCAGCCCGCAGGATCGGCTCCGGCGTGGTGAAATCCGGCTCCCCAATGCCCAGGCTGATGACATCCTCCATCGTCGCCGCAATGTCAAAGAACCGGCGGATGCCCGAAGGGGGCACAGAAGCGATCCGTTCCGAGACGAAGTTGCGCACGCGTGGCATCGGTTCTCCTCCGTACGTTGTTTGCCCCGAATTACACGAATGACACGAATTTCATAAATTTCGCGAATTTCACGAATTCCAGGAGTACTTCGCATAATTCGTGCAATTCGTGAAATTCGTGACTTATAATTCGTGCAATTCGCGAAATTCGTGGCTTATAATTCGTGCAATTCGTGAAATTCGTGGCTTATAATTTGCGCAATTCGTGAAATTCGTGGCTTATAATTTGCGCAATTCGTGAAATTCGTGGCTTATAATTTGCGCAATTCGTGAAATTCGTGGCTACACATAAACCCGGACGACACGGGGCAGGAGGGACGTGGTGATCTCGTAGTTGATGGTCTCCGCCCAGGCCGCGACCTCTTCGGCCCGCAGTTCGGCGTCTCCCTGACGGCCGAAAATCACCGCTACATCCCCCTCCTGTACCTGGGGAATGTGGCTGACGTCCACCACAATCTGGTCCATACTGACCCGTCCCAGCACAGGCGCGCGCTGGCCATGGAGCAGAACCGCGCCCCGGTTGGAGAGGATGCGATGATAGCCGTCGCCGTAGCCCACCGGCAGCAGCGCCACACGCATCGGCCGGTCCGGGATGAAGGTCCGGCCGTAGCCGATGCCCCAGCCTGCGGGAATCGTCCGAACCCGGACCACCCGGCTTTTCAGCGTCATTGCGGGCCGCAGGGGAAAGGCCGGCGGCCACTCAGACGAGGGGTCCAGCCCGTAAATCGCAATGCCCGGCCGGACCGCGTCCAGGTGGGCCTCCGGAAAGCGCATGGTTGCTGCGCTGTTGCAGGCGTGACGCAGCGGAACCTGGATTCCGGCTCCATTTAGTCCTTCCAGCACGTCCACGAACCGCCGGAACTGGAGGCGCATGTACGATGGGTCGGCGGAGTCGGCGGTGCAGAAGTGGGTGAAAACCCCCTCCAGAGAGAGACCAGGGAGGGCAGAGAGGGCGCGGGCAAAGGGAACCACCTCGTCGGGCATCAGGCCGAAGCGGCCCATCCCGGTATCCACCTTGATGTGGACAGGGATCGTCGCTCCAGCAGCGACGGCGCGGGCCGAGAGGGCCTGAGCGACCTCCAGCGTGGTGACTGTCGGTGTCAGCCCCCAGCGGACCACCTCCTCAGCGCCATCGGGGGGGATGTACCCCATCACCAGAATAGGGGCGGTAATTCCCCCTTGCCGCAGTTCCACCCCCTCCAGCAGCCGGTGGACTGCCAGTCGGGAGGCCCCGGCCTCCAGCGCCGTCCGGGCGACGGGAACTGCGCCATGGCCGTAGGCGTTGGCCTTAACGACAGCGATCACCTGGACCCGCGGGCCGACAAAGTGGCAGAAAGACCGGATGTTGGCCGCAATGGCCGAGAGGTCTATTTCGGCCCAGGTGACCGTTCCTGGAGGAAGCGCAGGTTGGGCATCCTGAAGCAGGATCACGGGACTCCGGTCAAGCCTCCGGGGAAGTTATACCACGAAGCGGGGAAAGAGGCAATTGGCTTTCTGGCACGTTTCTTACTCCACTGCTATAATTCTGGTGTGATTCGGCGGATTCGTTGGCTTCTGGTGCTGGTATTGTTCTTGGGTGGATGTGCGGGTCCTTCCAACCCTATTCCCGCAGACCCCACCCCTCTGCCCATCACACCGACCCCGACGCCCATCCCGGAGACTCCGGAGATGGCGGCTGCCGCCTTCCTGCGTGCCTGGGAACAGGGAGAGCCAGAGACGATGTACGCCCTTCTCTCCCCCTCCCTTCAGACGGTGATTCCTCTGGAGCAATTCACGTCCCGATATCGCACCGCGCTTCAGACGGCTACCGTCCTCACCGCCACGGCGACCCTCCAGGCCCTCCTGCAGGACGGGCCTCGCGCGCAGGCCGCGGCTCGCCTTTCCTGGGAGACCGCATTGGTGGGGAGCCTGGTCACCGATACCCTCATCTCCCTGGTCCTGCGGGACGGCCACTGGTGGGTGGAGGGAACGCCCGGCGATCTCATCTGGCCGGGGCTCGGAGATGCAAATTATTTCTATATGGATTACCACATTCCAGCGCGGGCCAACATCTATGACCGGAACGGTCGGGCGCTGGCGACGGAGGGGAAAATTGTCACCGTGGGGGTAGTCCCCAGCCGCATTCGGGATGAGGGGGTTGTTCTTGCTGTTCTCTCTCAATTGACCGGCCTGTCTCCTGAAGCCGTCCGGGCCCGCTATGCTGGTCGCCCCGCCGACTGGTGGACGCCCATCGCCGACATCCCGGCCCAGGTGAGTGTGGAAAACGCCGACCTGCTCCTCAACACGCCGGGGATTGAGGCGCGGGAGAAACCGGGGCGGGTCTACTGGGGAGATGGCATTGCGCCCCACGTCGTCGGCTGGGTGGGGCTCATCCCGGCGGAGCAGGCGGAGACCTACCGGCGTCTGGGATACCGGGGAGACGAATGGGTCGGCGTCGCCGGGCTGGAGGCGTGGGGGGAGCCCTACCTGGCCGGACGGCACGGCGGCACCCTCTACCTGATGTCCCCCGCTGGCCAGACGCTGGCCGTCCTGGCCCACCGGGATGCCGTTCCCAGCCGGGCCATCTACACTACCCTGGACCGGGATTTCCAGCAGAAAGTGGAGGAGATTCTGGGGAACCGGCGCGGGGCCATCGTCGTTCTGGACGTCCATACCGGGGCGGTCCTGGCTATGGCGAGTGGCCCCGGTTTCAACCAGAACATTTTTGTGGGACCAGGGAGCGGGCCAGAGCGCGCGGCCATCCTTTCCGACCCCAATCGTCCCCTCCTGAACCGGGCTACGCAGGGGACCTATCCCACCGGGTCAGTCTTTAAGATTGTGACGATGGCCGCAGGTCTGGAGAGAGGTGGGTTGGCTCCCGACAGCATCTTCTGGTGCCCTGGCTACTGGGAGGGAATGGGGGCCGCCTACCGAAAACAGTGCTGGAAGGCCCATGGCTCCATCAACCTGAAGGACGGATTGACCGCTTCCTGCAACACGACGTTTTTCACCGTCGGGCAGGCGCTGGACCGGATAGACCCCAACCTGCTCCCCTCTTTCGGACGGGCCTTCGGCCTGGGAGTGTCCACTGGCCTTGTCGGAGTTCCGGAGGTGCCGGGGTTGATGCCCGACCCGGCCTGGAAGCAGGCGGCGTCTGGAACTCCGTGGTGGCCTGGAGACACGGTCAACCTGGCCGTTGGACAGGGGGACCTGCTGGCGACGCCGCTGCAGGTGGCGCGAATGATGGCGGCGATCGCCAACGGCGGCACGCTCTACCAGCCCTACGTGGTGGCCCGCATTGCAGCGGCGGGGAGCGAGCCGGAGATGGTCTTTGGACCGCAGGCCGTGGGGACGCTCCCCGTCTCCCCAGAACATCTGGCAGTCATCCGGGAGGCGCTGGCGCGGGTCACGACAGCCCCTATTGGTACGGCTACCCATCGCTTTCTGGGCATGAGTATCCCGGTAGCCGGAAAAACAGGAACCGCGGAGAATCCGGGAAAGGTACCCCATTCCTGGTTTGCGGGCTTTGCCCCTGCCGACAATCCGCAGATCGCCTTTGCTGTGATTGTGGAGAACGCCGGGGAGGGCTCCACTGTAGCCGCGCCGATGGCCCGGCAGGTGGTGGAGGCCTACTTCGGCCTTCCTCTGACCCCCCTTCCGCCAGAGGCTTTACCCACTCCGACACCCCAGCCTTAGGGGGGAGGTGCAGATGGAGCGGCGAGCCCTTCGTTTCCTGGAATCTGTGGGGCCATGGCTGGCCTTCCTGGCCCTGGTCCTGTGGCTGTTCCCCCTGAGGGGGATGGACAAGGGATTCACCAGTTATGGGGACCCGCTGGAAATCCTCTGGAGCGTGGAACAGCACTGCCAGGCCCTGGCGAAGGGGCGAATTTTCCTGTATGCCCCCCAGGTCTTTTACCCCTTCGGCCTGGACATCCGTCTCTACCCCCACTGGATGGGTGCTAACCTGTTGTTCACTCCTTTCTGTCTCTTCCAAAACCGCGTCGCTGTTCTCAACGGCCTGACCATCGCGGCCTTAACGGGGATTTTCGGTGGGGCCCTGTTTGCAGGAAAAAGAATAGGCCTTCCCCTCTTTCCCTCTACTCTGGCTGCCCTGAGCCTGACCTTCTTTCCCCTGCAGTTCTTCCAGGCGCGCGAGCATATAGACAAACTGTTCGGCCTGGTCGCTCTGACGGGGCTCTGGGTTATGCTCCTGCGCATCTCCCGTGCTCCTTCCCCACTGCGATGGCGCCAGGGACTGGGTATTGGACTTCTCTGGGGAACCTCCATCCTCTTCTCCCTGTACTTCTTCTGGTTGGGATTTCTGCTGGTCGCTCTCCTGCTGGGGAGGCGAGGGTGGTCGCAGAAAGGGTTTGTCCTCGCCCTGCTTGCAGGGGCTGCCGTGGTCAGTTTGCCCTGGGGGATTTCCTTCGTTCAGGCCATCCGGGAGATTTCGGTATCTTTTTCTCTGTACGACCTCTATATGTACTCGGCCAGTGTGGACCTCTGGCCTCTTCCCTCGCCGTATCACCTGTGGTGGGGGCGAAAGGTGGAGACCTTTCTGAACCCCCAGGCCCTGGAGGGGAGTCTGGCGATGTTGGGGCCAACCCCGTTTCTGTTGAGCCTGGTGGGGTTTTTCATCGCTCTGCGGCAAAGGCATCCCCTTTTTGTTCCTTTGCTGGGGACAACGCTGGTTGGGCTTTGTCTGTCGCTGGGGATTTACCTGAAGTGGCGCAACCACCTGGTTCATGTTCCCTGGGCCGAGCCACTTCACCGCCTGCTCTGGCGGGTTGGACATTTCCTGAAACCCGGTCTTTTTCCGACGCCGCTTCCTCCGCCTGGAATGGAGGACCTGCTCCCCCTTCCGGGGTTCCTGTGGGTGATGTTGCCCTTCGCAGAAGGGGGGCGCGCGATGGTTCGCTACCTGTTCGTCGCCGCCCCGGGATTCTTCCTGGCTGCGGGATATGGCCTTTCCCGAATTTCCCCCAGGGCAGCCCGCTGGGCTCTGGGGGCTTTGTGGGCCGCCGAGTATATCCTGACCCCCGTGGCCTGGAAGCCCCTTTCCCCTCATCCAGCCCTGGAATGGCTGGCCCAGCAACCGCCGAAGGGGGCCCTCTTCTCCCTGGACCGAACGGGGATGGCCTGGAACGCGCGTGAACTCTGGGCGACCCTTCTGCATAACCGTCCGATCCTCCACGGCTATGGCTCCTGGGTGCCGCCCCACCTGGGAGCCCTAACCGATTCCATGCTGAACGGTCGGTTTGATTTCGCGGTGGGAGAACTCCAGCAACTGGGAATGGAGTACCTGCTGGTCCATCGGGATGGCCCTCTCGCAGAGACACTGTATCAGTGGGCCGCTGCTTCGCCTCTCCTGACGCTTATCGGGTGCTTTGTGCCCCCGGCAGAAGCATCCCCCTGGCCCGCTGAAATCTGCGTTTTCCGCTCCTCCTCTTCGGAGGCCCGATCCTTTGTTTTCCTGAACGGCTGGGCCCTGCCGGAGGACTGGGGCATCTGGGCGGAAGGGGAGCGGTCGGACCTCCTCTTCTGGACGGAGAGGGCTTCGGGTGCCGTGCTGGAATTTTCGGCCTTTCCCCTCTGCGTTCCAGAAAAGCAACAGAGGATAGAAATCCGAATCAACGGCCTCCTTTGGAAAACGGTGACCTTTGAGACCTGTGATCGGGCCGATTTCCGGGAGAGCGTTCCGGCGCAATTGCTGCGGAAGTACAACGTTTTCTCTTTTCATTTTGCGTACGCAATGGCTCCCGCCGATGTTCCAACCCTTCGCAGCAGCGACCCGCGCCCGCTCTCCGTTGGCTTCACCCACCTGGCGGTTTATCCGACCCAGCCCTGACACGCTATATGCAACACGCAGTACGCAACACGTAGCCCGTAACACGCTATGGACAAACTCCTTCGCGGTGCCCGAGAACTGGGCATAACCCTGAAAGAAAGCCACCTGGCCCTCTTCCAGACCTATTATGAGGAACTGGTGGAGTGGAACCGGCGGTTCAACCTGACCGCCATCACCGACTACGAGGGCGTGCAGGTCCGCCACTTTCTGGATTCGTTATCCTGCCTGCTGGTTCTGCCGCGGGCGGAACTCCAGGCGGGGGCACGGGTAATAGATGTGGGCACCGGGGCCGGATTTCCGGGTCTTCCTCTGCGCATCGTCTGCCCGGGGATGCGGCTGACCCTGCTGGAGGCGACCCGGAAGAAGGTGGAGTTCCTGGAGCACATCACCCGAAAACTGGGCCTGCGGGACGTGGAGATCATCTGGGGGCGGGCGGAGGACCTGGCCCACCGGCCCGGCTACCGAGAGGCCTACGATTGGGCGCTCGCCCGGGCCCTGGCCGATATGCCCACGCTGGTGGAGTATCTGCTTCCTTTTGTGCGTGTCCGAGGAGCGATGCTGGCTCAGAAGGGGGAAAACGCCCCGGCAGAGGTTCATTCCGCCGAGGAGGCCATCCGGATTCTGGGAGGAGAGGTGCGGAAACTGGTCCCGGTAGGCCTACACGGCCTGGCGGAGACCCGCTATCTGGTGATTGTGGACAAACGGGCTTCTACCCCCGACAAGTACCCCCGGCGGCCCGGAATCCCCGAAAAGCGTCCCCTCGGCGTCCCACCGATTCAGTTATCCAGGGGATGATCCGGGATTACCCTGCGGAATTATCTTGTCTTTGGTGAGGGGCAAAGGAGGCTACTTGAGGATGTAATACGTCCCCTTTTTATCTCCGACCTTCAACAGGATCCCCTTCTCCACCAGGTCGGCCAGGTCCAGGCGAAGGGTTTCGGGGCTAACGTGGGGACAGAGGACCTGGTACTCGCGGTTGGTGATACGGCCGTAGCGCCGGATGTAATCCAGCGCTTTCTTCTGGCGCTCGTTCATCGTCCGCTCCCAGGGGGCAATGGGAGCCCGTTCCCGACGGTTGTAGAGGGTCACGCTGAAAAGATGGGGTTTGGCGTCAAACTGCGGGGGCGGGAGCCCGGCCGCCGTCATTTCCTCTATCATCAGGTCTATGCCCAGCCCCAGTTCCTCAATGTACCCCCAGTAATAGAGGCCGCCAACGATGCGGGGGTTACGGGAGAAGTGCTCTTCCACGATGTTATCCAGGGTGATGTAGCCGGGGAGACCGCCCGGGCTGATGATCTCCAGCCGGTCGGAGTACATCCGGACCTCAATCCGGCGGCCCCGGAGCCGGTAGTCTCGGTGGGCGACCGCGTTGACCAGTGCCTCCCGGACCGCGGCGGGGGGATATTCCGTCTGCTCCTTGCGCTCCAGGCCTTTGATGACAGCGCCGATCCGCATCTCCTCCATCAACACGGCCCAGGTCCGCTGGATAATCCGGGGGAGCGGGCCGCCGATATCTTCCCGGCGGCTATATCCGGCGACGCCCTCCTCGCTGCGGGGTTCGGTGCCGGGGAACTTCACAAAGACCAGACCGCTCTGGGGGAGAAAGGCCTGGGGATCCTGCCCGAAGAGGAGCATCCCGGCGACGGTGACCTCACCCGTATCGGTCAGCGCGCCGATGCGGATCAAAAGGTCCTCCACAGGGCGAGACCACGGACGGCGGTGTTTCTCCTGCCACTTCTGGAGAAACTCCTCCACCACCCCGTCGTCCAGGTCGTCCCGTCGGGCGCCGGGGACCACTTCCGCTTCAAAATCGCCGCCGGACTTGGTGGCTGCCAGATGGCGGATTTCCTCGCCCGTGAGGGGGCGGTTCTCACTCTGTCGGCGGACGAGGACCCGGCCGTCTATCAGGCTGTGCAGTTCCGCCGTTCGGGGGACCCGAATGAAAAAGGCGAAGCCTCCGGCGATCTCCTCCTGACGACATTCCAGTTCCACCGGCGGCCGGCAGCGTCGGAGGGCTTCCTGCAGCAGGCTGTCCACATCCTCCGGGTAGAGGTCCCCGGTGGAGCGCCCCGTCTTCTCGTCCACGCCGAGGATGATGGTCCCCCCGTCGGTGTTGGCGAAGGCGACGATGGTCTCGGCAAGAGCCTCCACGTCCGGCTCTGGAAGGACGGCCAGGAGTTGTCCTGAGCCTCTGTGGAGCCATTCGGTTGTCATCTTCCCTCCGTTGGCTTATCCTCCAGGAGCCCTGCGCGGCGCAGGTCCACAAGCCGCGCCAGCGCCGCCTGGACCGCCTCCTCCAGCGGAAGGTCCACGTCAAACCCAACGGCCATCTTATGCCCGCCGCCGCGGAAGGCGCGGGCCAGGGGAACCAGGTTGATGCCAGGCCGAGCCCGTCCGCTCACCCGGATAGGCCCACCTTCCGGCTTCTCCCGGAAGACCAGGGAAATCTGGATATCCGAGGCATCCAGAATAAAGTTCGCCAGACCCTCGGTGTCCTCCAGACGGGTCCCGGTCGCCTGGTACATCTCTCGCGAAACGGCGGTCCAGCCGACCCCGTCCCGGACCTGGAGCCGACTGAGCGCCTCGCCCCAGAGGCGCAGTGCCGCAGAGCGGTGCTGCCCTCTGTAGGCTGCCATAACCTGGTAGAGGGAGCCACCGCTGCGCATCAGCAGGGCTACCGACTCCAGCGTCTCCGGTGAAGTATCGGGGATGGAGAGCCCGCGCGTGTCAAAAATGATCCCCGCCATCAGACAGGTCGCAATAATCGGGTCCGGGGGAATCTCCAGCGTCTGAATCAGGTCCAGCACAACCTCGGCAGTGGCAGCCTTCTGGGGAAAAATCGCGCTGACGGCACCGTAGCCCGTGTTGCTCTCGTGATGGTCCACAACGACGAGGGGAAGGCGGTGGCGAAGAATCTCGTTGTAGAGGCGTTCCCCAATCTGGGAGGCTTCCCCCGCATCCACCGCAATGACCAGGTCGGTCTCCGGGCCGGGATTACCCCGAACCACCGTCTCTATACCCGGAAGAAAACGCAGGTTTTCCGGGATATAGTCGTATGAGAGAACCTGGACCTCTTTTCCAATTTTCCGAAGCGCGTGGGCCAGTCCGAGACTGGATCCCAGCGCGTCGGCATCAGGCCGTTCGTGCGTTACGATAGCGATCCGCCGGGCCTGGCGAATGGATGCCGCGATCCGCTCCAATTGCACCTGAGGAGAAAAGTTTGGCACTTCCTCGCTCACGCTTCTCCTTCGTTTCGGCCCTCCTCCGCCCGCAGACGGTCCAGCAGGCTGTCTATTCGCTCCCCTCGCTCTATGGATGTATCCCAGTGAAAGACCAATTCGGGAGTGTGACGCAGCCGGAGCCGCTGTCCCAGTTCCCGGCGCAGGAACCCCGCAGCGCTCTGAAGCCCTGCGGCTGCTGCCGCCTGCTGTTCCGGGTCTCCCAGGGCCGTAAAATAGACGTGGGCCCGCGTCGCATCGGGCGTGATTTCCACCCCCGTGATGGTCACCATCCGCACGCGCGGGTCGTTGACCTGCGTCTGGAGCAGATCCGTCAGGTGGGTCTGAATCAGGTCGGCGGCCCGTTTCTGGTATTTTTTCCCCATTGGCTCATCTCCCAATGGCAGTGGCAGGCCGAGCGATCGTCGGCTGAACCTCTGCCCGTTCCTTCACGTAGAACTCAATGACGTCCCCGACGACGAAATCGTGGAACCCTTCCAAACCCAGACCACATTCGTAGCCCGCCTTTACCTCACGGACGTCTTTGGCGAACCGCTTGAGGGACGCAACAGGCCCGTCAAACTTCAGTTCGCCCTGGCGATAGACGCGCGCCCGGGAGTTACGGCGAATCTCTCCTTCCAGAACATAGCACCCGGCGACCCGACCCACCTTCGGGATGTCAAAGGTCGCCCGAACCTCCGCCTTTCCGATGACCCGTTCCACGTAGGTCGGCTCCAGGAGACCCTTGAGGGCCAGTTCTACCTCGTCCACCAGTTCATAGATAATGTCATACAGGCGAATGTCCACGCCCTCGCTCTCCGCCAGCCGTCGGGCAGCAGGGTCCACGGAGACCTGAAAGCCGATGATGATGGCCTTGGAGGCGATCGCCAGGTTGACGTCCGACTCGGTGACGGCCCCTGCGGCCGCATGGATGATGTTGACCTTCACCTGGTCCGTGCTCAGCCGGTTCAGGGAGGTGACGATGGGCTCAATGGAGCCCTGGACATCGGCCTTAATGATCAGGTTGAGTTCCTTCGCCTGGCCCTGGCGGATGCTGCGGGAGAGGTCATCCAGCGTCAGGGCCCGGACGGCCCGGGCGGCACGGGCCTGCTTCTCCTCCAACCGCTTCGTGGCAATTGCGCGCGCGGTCTTCTCGTCTGCCACGACCTCAAACATATCCCCCGCCTCCGGGACCCCGGAGAGGCCAATGACCTGCACGGGAGTGGACGGAGGCGCCTCCCGAACGGGCTTGCCATTGCTATCCAGCATCCGCCGCACCCGGCCGTACACCGTCCCAGCGACGATCGCGTCTCCAACCCGCAGGGTTCCATTCTGGACCAGGACAGTCGCCGTAGGGCCCTTGGCCCGGTCCAGTTCCGCCTCCAGGACGGTTCCGACCGCGGGGCGGTTGGGGTTGGCCCGGATATTCTGGCTCTCAGCGACCAGAAGGATCGCCTCCAGCAGGTCCTCTATGCCGATGCGCTTCTTGGCAGAGACGGGGATGACCAGAGTGTCACCGCCCCACTCGTCAGGGACCAGCCCCAGGTCGCTGAGTTGCCGCTTGACCCGTTCGGGCTGGGCGGTGGGCTTATCTATCTTGTTCAGGGCAACGATGACAGGGACCCGTGCAGCGCGGGCATGGTTGAGGGCTTCCACCGTCTGCGGCATCACGCCATCGTCGGCGGCGACGACCAGAACGGCGATGTCGGTCGTCTGGGCACCGCGGGCCCGCATCGCGGTGAACGCCTCATGTCCGGGAGTATCCAGAAAAGTGATCAGCCGTCCGTTGTGTTCTACCTGGTACGCGCCGATGTGCTGAGTGATACCGCCCACCTCCCCTTCGGCGACATTGGTCTTGCGGATAGCGTCCAGCAGGGAGGTCTTCCCGTGGTCCACATGCCCCAGTACGGTGACGACGGGCGGGCGCGGGCGCAGGTTGGCCGGGTCTTCTCCCGCGTAGAGACGAGCCCAGAGGGGGGAAACACCTTCTTCCTCAACGGCCTCTTCTGGGGCGCGCTCCTCCACCGTCTCAAAGCCCAGGTCGGAGGCCACGATGGCTGCCGTCTCGTAATCTATTTGCTGGTTGATCGTGGCCATAATGCCGTTGTACATCAGCCGCTTGATGACGTCAATGGGGCTAACGCCCAGACGCTGGGCCAGTTCCCGGACGGTCAGCGAGGCCGGGAGTTCTATTACCCGCGGTTGGGATTTCGCTTTTTCCTTGACCGGTGCTTCTTTCACCACCATATTCCCCTCCTTGGACCCATCTCCAGCAACGAGTACCTGTCGGGGGGATTTTACGGCGGGCAGTTTGGCTGCCCGCCGCAAAATCCCCTCACTCCTCCAACCGCTCCGGCAGTTGCTCCGCATACTGGCGGAGCGCTGCCATCGTCGCGTCGTCCAGCGTGACCTTCAATGCAGCATCCAGGCGGCGGCGCTTCAGCGCTTCTTCCCAGCAGACTCGCTGCGCGCAGAGGTACGCACCCCGACCGCTCTGCTTGCCCCGCTCATCCACTCGGACCTCGCCCTCCGGCGTGCGGACAATCCGGATCAATGCCCGCTTCGGGCGGACGGTTCGGCAGGCCACGCAGGTCCGCTGTGGAATATGTTTGGGTCGCCCCGATGGTTTAGACATTGCGTTCTCACAAACAGACGGATCAGCGCCGACGGACGCGGACGATCCTTAAAATTCGTCCCACTCGTCGCCCCGCCGGCGGCGGCGAATGGCGATAGTGCGTCCCAGTTCCTCGTCGTAGATATACTCGCGAAGCGGCTTCTTCTTCCGCTTCTTTGGCTGGTGCTTCAGTTTCTTCTCAACAACGAATTCCTCTTCTTCCTCCTCTTCCCACTCCTCCGGTTCCGCCTCAAATTCGGGAATCACAGCGGAGGGCATCGGCGAGACTTCAGCGCGCTCCAGCGGGGATTCCTCCGCCGTTGCGGGAAACTCCGGCTCTTCCGGTACCGGCACCGGCATCTCTACGCCCGCTGGGAGCGACGGCTCGCCCTCTCGGAGAGGCTCTGCGGGAACTGGTATCGCTTCCACCATAATCGGGGCCGGTTCCTCGGTGGGAACCGTTTCTGGTAACGGGATCTCTCCCTCGGCAAGTGGAACCTCCGGCGCCGGGGCCTGCGGAGGAGCCTCTGGGACCTCTTCTGGGACAACTTCCGGAACCTCCGGCGGAGCGGACGGCAGTTCCAGTTTCTCCAGCGCGGAGCGAATTTCGCTCAGAACCTTGGCCCCGATCCCGTCTAACTTCAGAAGGCCCTCCTCGCCCTCGGCGAGTCGCTCCATCAGTTGCCCGACGTTTGTCATTCCGTGTCGCCGCAGGTGGCTCAGCGTCCGCTCACTCAGGCCCAGCCTCTCTACCGGGACCTGATAAGCCTGGGATGGAATCCGCGCCAGCGCTTCCTGGACGGCGGCCCGACGGGTGGCTTCCTCCCGTTCGCGGGCGGCGGGCCGGACCTTCACGACCTTCTGGCGGCGCTTCTCTTGGCGACGGTTGATGTAGTACTGGCGCACCTTCTCTATAACCTGTCGCATCGCCACCAGTTCTTCGGCGGTATAGGGACCGCCTTCCTGAGCATGACGCTTCAGCGCGGCTTCAACCTGGGGGAGCAGGTCTGCCGTCGGCCCCAGCGCAGGAAGCACGTCCGGGTCCTCGTTGACCCGCCGGAGAGCCCACTGGGCCGCCTCGGTCGCGTTCTGAATGTCAATCCGCCAGCCCGTCAGTTTGGCCGCCAGGCGGGCGTTTTGCCCGGCCTTCCCGATCGCAAGGGACAACTGGTCGTCTGGAACGACGACGTGGGCCATCCTGCCGCCCTCAGCCTCTTCGTCCAGGACCACGCTGAGGACCTTCGCCGGACCCAGGGCGCGGGCGATGAAAGTGACCGGGTCGGGACTCCATTCAATGATGTCCACCTTCTCGTTGCCCAGTTCCCGCAGGATGGACTGGATACGTACACTTCGCATCCCCACACACGCCCCGACCGGGTCCACACCGGGCTGGCGGGACGCAACGGCCACCTTAGATCGGGACCCCGCTTCCCGGACCAGCGCCTTGATTTCCACAACCCCGTTGGCGATTTCCGGAACCTCCAGTTCCAGCAACCGCTGGAGCAACTTCTTGTGGCTTCGGGAGACGATGATTTCTGGCCCCCGGGGCGTCCGCCGGACCTCTAAAATGTACACCCGAATGCGATCGTGGAGGTTATATCGCTCCCCCGGAATCATCTCTTTCTGGGGGAGAATGGCCTCCGTCCGGTCAATGTGGAGCGTCACCTGCTGGGGAGTCACACTCTGGACGACCCCCTGGACGATCTCCCCGGCCTGCTGGGCGAAATGGGTGTAGCGGACCTCCCGCTCTGCTTCCCGGATGCACTGAATAATTCGCTGGCGTGCGGCCTGAGCGGCAATTCGCCCGAAGTCTTTGGGCGTGCTATCCACCATAATGGTCTCCCCCAACTGGATGCGGGGGTTCAGTTTTCGCGCCTCCTCCAGCGTAATCTCCGTTACCGGATCCGTGACCGTAGCGACCACCCGTCGTTCCACAAGGATACGCGCCCGCCCTGTCTCCAGGTCAATCTGGGCCGTGATGTTCTGGGTCTTGGGCGCGTTGACATCCTTGCGGTACGCTTCCGCAATGGCCGTGCGGACCGCTTCCAGAACGAGATCGCGAGGGAGGTCCCGCTCCGCACAAATCTGATTGATCGCCAGCAGCAATTCACTTTTCATTCACCTTCGCCTCCACGAACATACCCCATATAAGGAAGAAAGTGGGACAGAGCCCCACTTTCTTCTATAATCTCGCATTCGGATGTGGTTGTGCAGAAGTATTATAGCACGTTCGGATGATTCCTGCAAGGCTCTGGCGGTCTGCGGTCTGCCTTGCGCGCTTTGGACTCCGTGGTATAATAAAGGCCACCACCTGTCATACCCCCAAATATGGGATTTTAATGCTATCCAAACTCCATATCTGGGCATACACCAGATAGCGACTCCGACGTACTCGCCTCAAGCCCAGGCGACATTAGCACGAACCAGTGAGACCAGGGAACCCGGAGAGCGTTTCTCTATCGCCGGTTTCTTTTGCTGTTCCTCGGCTACGAAAGGAGACCTAACGATGAAATGCCCGTATTGCGGCTTTCGCCGCACCAAAGTTCTCTCTACCGACCCCGACGCGCGTGGCATCCGGCGGCGTCGGGAATGTCCCCAGTGTCAGCAGCGGTTCACCACCCTGGAACGGGCCGTCCTCACCACTCCCCTGGTCATCAAGCGGGACGGCCGTCGGGAGGAGTTCAGTCGGGAAAAACTCCTGGCAGGGGTCCGTATCGCCTGTGCACGCCGTCCGATCTCCGCGGATGACTTGGAGCGGCTCGCCGATCGGGTGGAGGACTACATCCGCCAGACCGGAAAGACCGAGGTCCCCAGCAAAATGATTGGCGATCGGGTTATCGCCGAACTGCGGGAACTGGACCCGGTCTCCTACATCCGTTATGCCATCGTCTACCTGGGTCTGGAAGACCTGGAGGCCGTCCGAGCCGAGATCAATCGGTTGCTGGAGGAATCTCAAACCCCCACAGGGAGGAAATAAAGATGGCTCCGAAAAGAGCGTCTGGTTCTCCATCTCCCAACTCTCTGGAATCCCGCCTTACCCCTAATGCCCTGGAGGTTCTCCGACGGCGCTACCTGCGCAAAGGGCCGGACGGAAAGCCCGCAGAGACTGTGGAGGAGATGTTCCGGCGGGTGGCCCACCACATTGCCCTCGCCGAAGAGACCTGGGGCGGCGATGTGGGCGCTGTGGAGGAAGTCTTCTACGACCTGCTCACCTCCTTCCGTTTCGTCCCCAATTCCCCTACTTTCACCGGTGCAGGGACCCCTCTGGGGCAACTGGCCGCGTGTTTTGTCCTCCCGGTTAGCGATGATATGGGCCGTCGGGACGACGGCATCTTCCAGACCCTGCGCAATATGGCCCTCATCCACCAGACCGGTGGCGGGACTGGCTTCTCCTTCTCCCGGCTCCGCCCCAAAGACACCGTCGTCCTCTCCAGCGGTGGGAAGGCCACCGGGCCTGTGGGCTTTATGCGGGTCTACGACCTGGCCTGCGAGATCGTCAGTCAGGGTGGTACCCGCCGCGGCGCCAACATGGGCGTCCTCCGGGTGGACCACCCCGACATTGAGGAGTTCATCACCTGCAAGACCGACGAGCACGCCATCACCAACTTCAACATCTCCGTCGGCGTCACCGACGCCTTTATGCGAGCCGTAGAGAATGACGAGGAATGGGAACTCCGCTTCCCCGACGTCCTCCATCCGGCCTACCGGACCTTCAACGGGACCCTGGAGGAAGCGGAGCGGACCGGGATTCCCATCAAAGTCTACCGAAAGGTGCGCGCGCGGGACCTTTTTGACAAAATTGTCCGACAGGCCCACCGCAACGGCGAGCCCGGCATCCTCTTCCTGGACACAATGAACCGCGATAATCCCTGCCCCCACCTGGGTGCCTACGAGGCGACCAATCCTTGCGGTGAGCAGCCCCTGCTTCCCTACGAGAACTGCTGTCTGGGCTCGGTCAATCTGGCCCGCCACGTTCGGATGGACGGCAACGGCCGCGCCGCCGTGGACTGGGACCTCCTGCGGGAGACGGTGGAACAAGCGGTTCGCTTTCTGGACAACGTGGTGGAGGTCAACGCCTATGTCCCCGCTATCCCGCAACTGAAGGAGGCGGCCCACCGCACCCGCCGCATCGGTCTGGGCATTATGGCCCTGGGCGACCTGCTGTATTTGCTGGGCATCCGCTACGGGAGCGAGGAATCCCTGGAACTGGCCTCCCAGGTGATGGAATTCATCCGGTATCACGCGATGCGGACCAGCATCGCGCTGGCACGGGAGCGAGGCCCCTTCCCCGCTATCCACGGCAGCGTCTACGATCCGGACCGCCTGATCTGGACGCCGCCGACGCCGCTGGTCCCCTACACCCGTCTGGAGCGGTGGGGGCGCCCCCCGCTGGATTGGGATGAGATTCTCCGGGGCATCCGGCAGTACGGTATCCGCAACGCGGCCCAGTTGACCATCGCGCCGACGGGGACCATCGCCACTGTCGCGGGCTGCGAGGCCTACGGCTGTGAGCCCGTCTTCGCCCTGGCCTACACCCGCAAGGTCCACGACGAGGGGAAGGAGATAGAACTCCGCTATGTGAGCCCCCTCTTTCTGCGGGCCCTGGAGCGGGCCAGGATAGACGAACCGACGCGGGAGCGCATCCTGGACCAGGTCCTCTTCAACGGCAGTTGCCAGGACGTCCCGGAGGTCCCGCCGGAGATTCGCCACGTCTTCGTCGTCGCCGGAGACATCACAGCGGAGGAGCACGTCCGGATGCAGGCGGCGCTCCAGGCCTTTGTGGACGCAGCCATCTCCAAGACCATCAACTTCCCCTCCAGTGCCACGGTGGAGGATGTGGCGAAAGCCTATCTGCTGGCCTGGAAACTGGGCTGCAAGGGGCTGACTATCTACGTCACCGGCTCCCGCGAAAAGGTGGTCCTGGAGACGGAGAAAGTGAAGCAGGAGAAGATGATGAAGCAGATGGGGCTCACCACTCAGATCCGGCCTCGTCCGCACGTCCTGGAGGGCCGCACCTACCGGGTGACGACGCCTCTGGGGACAGCCTACGTCACCGTCAATACCAACGGGGAGGGGGAGCCCTTTGAGGTCTTTCTGAACGTGGGAAAGGCGGGGTCCGATACCGCGGCGGTAGCGGAAGCCATCGGGCGGCTTATCTCCCTCCTGTTGCGGGTGCCTTCTCCGCTCCCCGCGCGCCGACGGCTGCAGCAGGTAGTCCGACAACTGCGGGGCATTGGGGGTGGGCGTCCCACCGGCTTTGGCCGCGACCGGGTCCAATCCCTCCCTGATGGCGTGGCCCAGGTTCTGGCGGAATTTCTGGGGATGGCGGAGCCGGTGGAGGAGCGGGAAACCCCTCAGGCTGTCCAGATGCCGCTGTTGCCTATCGGAGACCTCTGCCCAGAGTGTGGCAACGCCACCCTGGTGAGTGAGGAGGGATGCCGCCGTTGCTACACCTGCGGCTACAGCGAGTGTTGAGCGCTTGTTTGGGGAGCGCCGACTCTCCCCTCCTCTTCCCGAAAATGGCCAAACTTCAGGAGAAGGGAAGGGGTTTGAGGGCGGCGGCGGAGCCGCCGCCCTCTCTCCTGACCCCTGATCAGAATAGGGAAGGGAGGCGGGGGGAGGGATGAGGGATCTCCGGCTTCCGACAAATTTAGGACACACCCTGAAATATGGGTAAAGTCAAGATGTCCGAAAGTTGTGTGTGAAACGTTCTGTGGTAGAATAACAAAGATACACCCTCAACAAGTCGCAGATTTCAGATTCGGCGAGGAGGCGAAGATGCGCATTGGAGTGCTCACTGGAGGAGGGGATGTCCCTGGTCTGAATCCCTGCATAAAGGCCCTGGTGTATCGGGCGGTGGACGAAGGGCACGAAGTTCTTGGCATTCGGCGGGGATGGGCTGGCCTGCTCTTCTTCAACCCCGATGACCCCACCACCCAGAGCGAACACGTTATCCCCCTGAATAAGGCCGTTGTCCGAACCATTGACCGCACGGGTGGTACCTTTCTCCATACTTCTCGTACCAACCCTGGCCGTGTGGCCCCCGAAAAAGCGCCGCCCTTCCTGAGCCCGGAGGCCTTCCCTGTGGACGCCAACGGCTATGTGGACTTCACTAAACACGTCCTGCGGGTCCTGGAGTACCTCAAGTTGGACGTTCTGGTCCCCATCGGTGGGGAGGATACGCTGGGATATGCGGCTCGCATCCACAAGGAGGGCTTCCCCATCATCAGTATCCCCAAGACGATGGACAACGACGTCTTTGGGACCGATTACTGCATCGGCTTCTCCACCGCAGTCACCCGGAGCGTTCGCTTCATCCATCAGCTCCGATCCACCGCGGGCTCTCACGAGCGCATCTGTGTGGTAGAACTCTTCGGGCGCCACTCCGGCGAGACCTCCCTGATCTCCGCCTATCTGGCTTGGGCCGACCGAGCCATCATCTCCGAGGTCCCCTTTGACATTGAGAAACTGGCCCACCTGCTCCTGAAAGATAAGTACAGCAACCCCAGCCGGTATGCCATCGTGACCATCTCCGAGGGTGCCCGCGAGATCGGCAAGGAAGTCATCCAGTCCGGCGCGCCCGACCCCTATGGGCACAAGAAACTGGGCGGCATCGGTGCCATCACTGCGAAGCGGCTGGAACAGATTACCGGTGAGGGCACGATGTGCCAGGAACTGGCCTACCTGATGCGGTCCGGAGAGCCAGACTCCCTGGACATTATGGTCGCAGTCAACTATGCCAACGTCGCTATGGACCTCATCCAGGAGAAGAAGTTCGGGCGGATGGTCGCGCTGCGCGAGGGCCGCTATACCGACGTGGACGCAGCGACACCCACTCTGGGCACCAAGCACGTGGACGTGCGTGCCCTTTACGATGTGGACGAGTACCGCCCTAAGGTCTTCCACGCCCACGGTAAGCCAATGTTCCTGTATTAATGCGGGCTGCGGATCGCATATCGCTCATTGCGGTATCGCGCATTGTCAGGGCCTGCGGGTTCGGAGGGGTCCAGAATTTGTCGGGCTTTCTTGCCCGGCGGAGCCTTTCTTTTAACCGTTAACTGCCTCCGCCAGGACGGCGAGGGGGGCCTGTCGCCGTTGGTGAATGTATGGCCGAATGCGAAGCCCTGCGGGTGGAAAGCCTCTCCGTCACCTATAACGGGCGTACGGCCTTGGAGGACGTGACTTTCTCCGTCCAGGAGGGGGAACGGGTGGCCGTCGTTGGCCCAAACGGCGCGGGGAAGTCCACCCTTTTTCGGGTCATCGTCGGATTGCTCGTGCCGGAGCAGGGACGGGTGGAGGTTTTCGGCTGTGACCCGTTCCGACGGCGCGTCCCTGTCGGCTACGTCCCCCAGCGGGAGGACGTGGACCTCTCCTTCCCGGTGACCGTGGCGGACGTGGTGATGATGGGGCGCGTGCGGGAGATGGGGTGGTTGCGCTGGCCCTCCCAGCGTGACCGGGAGGTTGTCCGGCAGGCCCTGGAGGAGGTAGGACTGCTGCAGTTGGCAGACCGTCGGCTGGACGAACTCTCCGGGGGACAACTCCAGCGGACCTTCATCGCCCGCGCGCTGGCCCAGCAGGCCCCCCTGCTCCTGATGGATGAGCCCTTTGCCGGTGTGGACGCGGCCAGCGAAGAGGCGATTCTGGAACTTCTGGATCGCCTTCAAGCGCGGGGAGTAACGGTCCTTCTGGCGACCCACGACCTCACTCTGGCAGCCAGCCGGTTTGATCGGGTGCTTCTGCTGAACACCCGGATCATCGCCTATGGACCACCTGGGGAGGCGCTCTGTCCTGCGACGCTCCAGCGGGCCTACGGTGGACAACTGGCCATCTGGGAACACGAGCGAGGCCTGATGCTGGTGGGTGATGTCCACTGCTCCGGAGGACGTCGGTGATGAACTGGCTGCTGGAACCACTGACTTACCCCTTTATGGTGCGGGGGCTAATCGCAGCGTTGGCCGTGGGGGTGACCTGCGCGGTGCTGGGGACCTACGTCGTTCTGCGGGGGATGGCCTTCTTCGGGGATGCTCTGGCCCATGCGATCCTTCCCGGCGTTGCGATCGCGTATCTGGCCCGCTGGCCTCTCCTGGCCGGCGCGCTGGCTGCGGGCCTGGTGACCGCTTTCGCCATTGGCTCCCTCCAGAATCGCGTCCGGGAGGATACGGCCATCGGTATTGTCTTCTCCGGCGCATTCGCCCTGGGCGTCGCTTTGCTCAGCACGGTCCGGACCTACACCACGGACCTCACCCATTTTCTGTTCGGGAATGTTCTGGGCGTCTCCCCTGCCGACCTCTGGCTGACGCTGGCGCTGGGAGGGGGGGTGCTCCTGGTCGTCGCAGCCTTCTTCAAAGAGTTCCTGGTGATGAGTTTTGACCCCGTTCTGGCCCGGACGCTTCGGCTGCCGACGACGTTCCTGCGCTACTTGCTCCTGGTGATGTTGGCTGTCACCGTCGTCGCTTCTTTGCAGACGGTGGGGGTCGCGCTGGTGGTGGCGATGCTGGTCACACCGCCTGCGACGGCCTACCTGTTGACCCGGCGGTTTCTGCCGATGATGGCACTGGCGGCCGGTTTCGGGCTTTTTGCCGCCGTCGCCGGCCTGTACCTTTCGTACTACCTCAACCTGCCCTCCGGTCCGGCGATGGTGCTGGTCTGTACAGCAGTCTTTCTGCTGGTCCTTCCCTTCTCCTCCCGCAGGCGGCAGATTCTCGGTGGACGGTGAAGAAGAGTAGGGAGCGGCGGCCTTCGGCCGCCGCTCCTTGCCTTTCGCGGATAGGGGCTATGCGTATCGCACTGAACGCCTGGTTCTGGGACCAGCCGGAGACGGGGAGCGGGCAGTACACCCGTCGTCTCGCCGAGAACCTGACCGCGCTGGACCCGTCAGTGGAGGTGGTTCCGATTTTCCCCCGCGCGCGGGGAGACCTGGGCAAAGTTCACTTTGAGCAGATCGTCTTCCCCCGCGAGGCCCGTCGCCTGGGAGCCGACCTGGCCCATGTTCCCTACTGGGGCCCGCCGCTGGCACCGACCATCCCCACTGTGGTGACCATCCACGACCTCATCCCCTTGCTTCTGCGTCCCTACCGGGGCGGGCCGTTGGTCCGACTCTACACGGCGCTGGTGAGCGCGGCCACCCCTTCCGCCGCGCTTGTCCTGACCGATTCCGAGTCCTCCCGGCGGGACATTTTGGCCCACCTGCGTCTCCCCCCGGCGCGCGTCCGGTCCATCCCCCTGGCCGCCGATGCTCGTTTTTCCCCCGATCCCCAGCCGGAAGATGAGACGATACGGGCCCGCTATAGCCTCCCTCGCCGCTATGTCCTTTACTTGGGTGGGTTTGACGTCCGCAAGAATGTCGTCGCCGCGCTGACGGCCTACCGGTGGGTAGGGCCAGTACTGGGGGAGGAATGTCCTCTGGTCCTTGCCGGACGGCTCCCGGAACGGGATACCCCCTTTGCGCCCGATCCCCGGCGACAGGCGCGTGAACTGGGGCTCCGACCGGAGTGGGTGCGCTTTATCGGGCCCGTGACAGAGGAGGAAAAACCCGCCCTGTATCGGGGCGCCGTCGCCTTTGTCTTTCCCTCCCGGTACGAGGGGTTTGGGCTTCCGCCGCTGGAAGCCCTGGCCTGCGGGACACCCGTGGTGGGGAGTGATGCCGCCTCTCTTCCGGAGGTCGTCGGAGACGCGGGGATCCTGCTGCCGCCCGACGACGCCGAGGGAATGGCCGGGGCTATCCTCCAACTGGCACAGGACGCAAAGTTCCGGGATCAGTTATGCCGCCGAGCGCTGGTCCGGGCTGCCCATTTCTCCTGGGGAGAGACTGCCCGACGGACGCTGGAGGCCTATCGGGACGCGCTTTCGTGAGAACGCGTCGGGCCCTCTCAAAGCGCCTGGCACGCCGCTGCCGTCTATAACTCCACAACGCGGATCCCCCGGAGGGCCAGCCGCTCCAGAAACGGATCCGGGTCCAGCACCGCTTCGGGGGCGTGGACTCCTGGCTGGATGACCTCCCGACTTGCCAGCATCACCGCCCCGATGGCCGCCGGAATGCCCGTCAGACGTCCCATTTTGTCCACAACGGCGTAGCGGATGGCGCGGTGCTCTCCACTTTTGCGACCAATAACATCCACGCGGGCCCCGGAAAAGGGTACACCTCCGGTCCCGATAAGCCCTTCCAGCCGGTGAATCATGCGGGAGGTCCGGACGATGGAGCGGTGGCTCCGGCTCAGCCCCAGCCGTACCAGGAGTTCTCCCAGCCGGTTGTTCCAGCGAGGCGTCAGGCCGCCCTTGAGGAAGACCGTTCGGGCCGGGATGGTGCGGGGGACGGTCAGCGGTTCCGGATGGCCGCAGTGGAAGACCTCCACCTTTCCCAGCGGCGGCGGGAACTCCACGATCTCCTTTCCGCTTCCCGCCGGGACCATCGTCCACTGGCCATCGCGGAAGGTGGGAACCTTGCCAGTGATGGCGTAGAAAACATGCATCACGACGGCCAGCCCCTGAGAGTCGGCGGCGCCACCGGCCCAGTACATCCGGATTTCTTCCACCTCGTCCAGGAGCGCTGCGCCCTTCTTCGCCAGCAGGTTGGTGATACCGGGGGTCCACCCCAGGCCGTTGATAACGGTCACCCCGGCCGCCTGCGCGTCGCCGTCCATCCCCCGCAGTTCCTCTATGGGGCCCCAGTCGTCGCAGATATCAACGTAGGGGACGCGCGCGGCGATGGCCGCGCGGGTCAGTTTGGGGGCAAAGTGGTAGAAGGGGCCAATACAGCCGACGGCCGCGTCGGCACCCTCCAGAACCCGGATCAGCGACGCCGGGTCTTCGGCGTCCACGAAGGCCGCCTCGGCCCGGTTTCCCAGTTCGGCCGCGAACTCCCGGGCCTTTTCCAGACGATAGTCGGCGATGACCACGTGCGCGTCCGAGTGGGCCAACAGGTCCCGGACAACGTGGCTCCCCATATCTCCGCATCCGCCCAAAACGACAATCCGCATGCTTGCCTCCATTAAAGAGTTAGCCGAACTTTCTCCGGAATCCCTCCGGAGTCATTGGGCGCACTTTTCCGAAGATAGGCCGCTCCGGAAAGGGCCGGTCGTGGAGGCCCAGACACCAACCAACTCCGGCGTAACTGTTGGGGTCCCGTCCATCCAACGCATACTTGTTGTTCAGGTATAGGCCGATGCGCAGGGCATCCTCCGGCTGCGCCGTCCAGACCAGGAGCCGCTTTCCCCAGTACATTCGCAGGTAATTGTGCATCCGGCCGGTCCGAACCAGGGCGGACTGGGCCGCGTTCCAGATCGGGTCGTCCGTCCGGGCTGATTCCAGGTCTTCCAGGCTGTAGAGGACAGGACGGGGATCTGCTGCGTGGGCCCGGAGCGTCTCCCGGGCCCAGCGGGGCAGTCCCTCAAAGCGGTCGTAGTCCGGATTGTACCAGACGAGGTTCAGCGCCAGTTCCCGCCGGACGATCAGTTCCTCCAGGAACGCCTCTGCCCCTGGACCGCCGATGTGGGAGACCTCCCAGGCGATCTCCACTGGCGAAATCTGACCGAAGTGGAGGTACGGACTGAGGCCGGAAGTGACGTCCTGACGGGGGTCGCTGCGGAGGTCTGCGTAGCGGGGGAGGTTTTCCTCCACGAAACGCCGAAGGCGTGCCCGCGCTGCACTGGTTCCGGAAGGGAAGTCCACGGGCTCTACGGTTCGGTCCACTTCCAGCAGGGCAAGGACTTTTTCCGGGGAGGTCGGGTCCAGGGAGGGCTCGTCAAAGTCGGCCTGTATACGGGGAACTTGTTCCTGGAGAGGTTGGAGGAAGCGAGGGAGGAGAAGATGAATCCGGCGACGAAGGACACTGGCTCGTACCGCCTGGCGGGGGTAGGCCACCTCCACCGGTACCACAGCGTCCCCCTCTACTTCTATCACCGGACAGGGGGCCCGTTCCGCCACGTATCGTCTCCAGACCCGCAGGTGTCGGAGATACCCTCGGTCGGTCACGATGGCGGCTGCGTTCCGGGCCAGGTTCAGAGCCAGGTCCGGCGGATACTCCAGCCGCAGGACAAACCCGATCCTCCGTTCCCGCAAAGCCTGGGCCGTCTCCCGAAGGCCTTCCAGCATCCAGGCGTAGTGGCGGAGATTGGCTTCGGGATAGTAGGGGGTTACGCCGAAGGCGACCAGAAGGGGAAGCCCCCGTTCGTTCGCCAGGTCCACGGCGAACTCCAGCGCCGGATTCCAGAAAGCCCGTTGGGATGTTTGCATCCAGTAGAGGATGTACTGGCCGGAAGCGAAGGTTCGGGCGTTCAGGAGACGAATCCGTTCGGGTTCTATTCGGGTCATCTGGGAAGCGCTCCTGCGGCATGCGGGTTATGCTTCGCTCCTGGTACAGGTTACCAGAAAAATCCTCTGTGTCAAGGGGAGATATGAACTGCATCCCTGCCCGATGGTGTGGCAAAAGGAAAAGGCGGAATAAGGGTTTGGGGGGGGGGGGGGGGGGGGGGCGCCCCGCCCCCCCCCGGCCCCGGGGGGGGGGGGCGCCCCGCGCGCCGGGCGGGGGGGGGCGGGG
>JANXAH010000219.1 GCA_025062415.1 Anaerolineae bacterium
GAGTTTCATCCCGATTTGTCAACGAGGCCCTGAAGCCTGAGCAGGGCTTTAAGTGGCAGGGATTCTACGGCGCCTTCAGTGTCAGTCGCTGGGACGTGGAACGCATCGTCGCCTACGTCCAGCGGCAGAAAGAGCACCACCGAGTCGGCACGCTGATCCCGGAACTGGAATCCGTCTCGGAAGAGGTAAAACTTGAAGCTGAGAAAAGCGTCAACGCAGATTGATGCCGGCAGGAATGCCCAGGGGAGGCCGATTTCCAATCGGCGATGAGGAAGTCAGCCTTCTTTGGCCTCCGGCCGGATGTCGGCCTGCGCCGACGGTGGTCTCTCCGTCCGCGCAGGCGGACGCAGGGCCGAAGGCCCAGGGAGGCCGATTTCCAATCGGCGCTGAGGAAGTCAGCCTGTTCTGGCCTCCGGCCGGATGTCTGCCTGCGCCGACAGGGGCCCTCCGCGTCCGCGCAGGCGGACGCAGGGCCGAAGGCCCAGGGAGGCCGATTTCTAATCGGCGCAGAGCAGAATCGCACATGACGGAACACGCAATACGTAATACATCCGACGTCATCATCATCGGCGCAGGGGTAATTGGCTGCAGCACGGCCTACTACCTGGCCCAACTGGGCATCACCGACGTGATGGTCCTGGAGCAGGAGGAAGTTGGAAGCGGTTCTTCCGGCAAGTCGGCAGCCATGCTCAGCCCCCATTCCTGCGACGACGACTGGAGCCTGCGCCTGATCCGCCACTCCTATGCCCGCTACATGCAGTTTGAGGACGAGGTCGGCGCGCCCTGCGACTTTCGCCGCATCGGGTGGTTAAGCATCGCCGACGCGGCAGGTGCGCCGGAACTGGAGCGAAAAATCCGTCTCCTACAGGCCCATGGTGTGCCAGTGGAGGTCCTCTCTCCAGACGAGATCCGTCGCTACTACCCAGAAATGCGAACAGACGACCTGACCCTGGGCGCGTACACGGCCGAGGACGGCACCCTGGACCCGCACAGCGTGATGTGGGGCTACCTGAAGCGGGCGCGTGAGAAGGGGGTGCGGCTGCTTCGGGGCGTGCGTGCTGTTGGCCTGCGGGTGCGACGGGGACGGGTAGAGGGCGTGGAGACCACAGCGGGCTTTCTGGCGGCCCGGACTGTCGTCAACGCTGCTGGCCCCTGGGCACCAGAGGTGGGCCGCTGGGCAGGAGTAGAACTCCCCATCCTGAACCGGGCTCGCTGCATCTGGGTCACCGCTCCGTTCCCCTTCATCCCTTTCGGGCGGCCCTTTGTGGACGACGTTGGACGGGAGTGGTACTTCCGTCCCGAAGGTCCGGGGCTTCTCATCGGTATGGGCGTTGTTCCGGTGGACCGACTGGATGTGGACCTCAGCGGTCAGTTGCTCCCGGAGATGATTGAGATCGCCGTTCACCGGTTGCCCGTGCTGGAGCGGGCCTCTATCCTCACATCGTGGACTGGCATTCGGCCCCTTACCCCCGATGGACTGCCCATCCTTGGCCCGGTGCCCTCGCTGGATGGATTTCTGCTGAACGTCGGCTGGGGCGGCATGGGGCTGATGCAGGCCCCTGTGGCTGGATTGTTGGCCGCGGAGTACGTGGCCTTCGGTCGCCCCATCACCTTCCCGGACGCCACCGCACTGGAACTCGCACGCTTTGGGATATAACCCTGCGCCCTGCGGCCCTGCGACGTGCTTCCTGTGACCCTGCGATCCTGTCCCTACAAGAGGTGGACTACCGATGCCTTAAACGCCAGGTAGACTTCCATCCCTGGCTCCAGGCCCATCTCCTCGCGGGAAAGGCGGGTGATGAGAACATTGAACCGCGGGGGCACGTCCACGACCACATAGAGGATGGCCCCCCCATCCCGAATCTCCACGATCCGGCCCCGAAAACAATTGCGGGCACTGGAGCGGACCGGAACGGTGGAAAGCAAAATGTCCTCCGGCCGAACCATCAGGTGGACCGGTCCCTCCCGGTTGGACGTTGCGGCAACTTGCAGGCCTCCTTCTATTTCCACCCACGTGATTTCCCCTGCCCGGAGGGCTGTTCCCCGGAAGAGGTTTTTTGCTCCCACAAATTGGGCCACAAAGGGCGTCGCGGGCTGACGGAAGATTTCCTCCGGAGTTCCCACCTGGACGATCCGACCCCATCGCCGGCCTTCCTTTTCCTCCAACTGCAGGACAGCGATCCGGTTCCCCAGGGAGACCGCTTCCTCAAAGTTGTGGGTGACGTGAATCGTCGTCGTTCCGCGCTCCCGATGGAGGCGTCGGAGTTCCTCCTGCAACGCTTCTCGGGTGCCGGGGTCCAGTGCGCTCAGGGGCTCATCCAGCAGGAGCAAACTTGGCTTCAGGACGAGAGCCCGAGCCAGGGCGACCCGCTGAGCCTCCCCACCGCTCAGAGTTCGGGGGAGACGAAAAAGCAGGTGTCCGATGCCCAGAGCGCCTGCGGTCTCCTCCACTTGCCGGGCCACCTCTCCCGGAGGGAGCCCTCGCAGGCGAAGCCCGAATGCGATATTTTCCGCAACGGTCAGATGGGGAAAGAGGGACTGGTTCTGGTAGACAAACCCCACGCCCCGTTGCTCCGGAGGGAGTCTGGTGATCTCCCTCTTGCCCAGATACAAATATCCCTGGGCAGGGCGACGAAGCCCGGCGACCGTCTCCAGAAAGACCGTCTTTCCGGCCCCGGTTGGGCCCAGGAGAACAAAGTACTCCCCGGCCGCAATCTCCAGGTCTACCTGATGCAGGGAAAAGTTCCCTGCGTCTACCTGCAAGCCTCGGACCAGGAGGCTCAAGGGGGGATTTTTCTCCTCTCGCCCCTGCGGCCCGGAAGGAGGGCTGTTTTTCCCCCCAGCGGATTTGTCCAGACGAACCGCCCTTTCTTTGCTGGGAGAAGGGGGGAGATCGGTCAAAGGAGGAGGGGGCGTCTCCTGGGGTTCTTTCCGGCCGCCGATCAGCCGCAGAACGACGAAGACGCCCAAGCAGATCAGGACGAGCCAGGCCGCCACCGGTTGAGCCCGGGCCAGGCCCATAGACTCAAACCGCTCATATAGAAGCACGGAGGCGACCATCGGGTGATAGGCCAGGATGGCAATAGAGCCGAACTCGCTCAGGCCTCGGGCCCAGGTCAGGATCATCCCGGAGAGGATGCTCCGCCAGGCCAGGGGCAGGGAGATCTGCCAGAAGGTCTGCCAGGGCGAGGCCCCCAACGTCCGGGCGATCTTCTCCAGCCGGGGGTCCACACTCTCAAACCCTTCCCGGGCCGCGTTGACCAGAAACGTGAGTCCAACAAAGAGCATCGCCAGCACAATACCGGGAAAGGCGGAGACGAAGCGGATGCCCAATCTCTCAAAGACCTGTCCCGGAAGCGTCGGACGCCCGAAGGCCAGGAGCAGAGCGAGCCCGACAGCGGAATGGGGAATCACAATCGGCAGGTTGACGATACCCTCTACCAGATTTTTGCCAGGAAAGTCGGAGCGAGCCAGGAGGTAGGCCAGAGGAATGCCCAGAACGGTGGCCAGGGAGGTTGCCAGAAACGAGGCGGAGAATGTCCGCAGGAGGGCTTCCTGCACCTCCCGCTCCAGCAGCGTTTGCCAGAGGAGCGCGGGCGGGCTGAACAGCACAGTCTTGAGCAGAGGCCACGCGATCAGCACGACCAGCAGCGAGCCGAGGAGGCCAAAAGTGAGATACATTCGGTGAATTTTCATCTTTCTTCTATGGGAACAGGGCCCTTAACGGAGCAGGCAGATTCTCCCTGCCGTGCACTTCGGGGGGGACAATGGCCGGTTGGCCCATCTTTTCCAGCAGGTCCCGGGCTTCCGGCTCCAGGAGAAACCGCACAAACAGAACGGCCAGGTCCGGATCAGGGGCATTTTTGGGAACGGTCACGCCATAAACGATGGGCTCACCCGGGATCACCACAGTGTTGCCCGATTCCTGGAATTCCACCGTCGCCTGCCGATAGTATGGGGCGTATTCAGGACAGCAGAGGTTGATCTGGGGGGGCAGCGGGACGAACCTCAAGTCGTACTGCTGGGCCACGGAGCGATAGAGGAACGCGTAGTCCAGGTTGCCCGATTGGAGCAGGACGACCAGTTCCATTGACCTGGGGCGGACATGTTCTTGGGCGCATCGCTTATCCAGGGCCGAGGCCAGCCCGGGGACGTCGTAGTACCTTTCTGCCAATTGCCAGACCATTCGGGCACGGTATCCGACGGGATCGGTTCGGGGATCGGAGGAACCGCACGCAACTCCCTCTTCCAGGAGAATTTCGTACCAGTTTTCCAGGCCGATTCGGTCGGCGAAGCGGGACTGGGAGGAGTAGGCCACGACCATCTCGTTGCGAGCGAACCGGATGTTCCAATCGGCGAAGTGGGGAATCATCATCTCGTCAATCAATCGGGCGTCGGCAGAGAGCAGGACGTCGGCCGCCCGGCCCAGTTCTGTGATTTTGCGGATGGCCTCCCGGCTTCCCGAGGCCTCCGCCTGAATGGAGACACCGGGATATTTTTCCTGAAAAGCCTCTCCGATGGTTTTCACAGGCCAGGTCAGGCTGCCGGCATGGAACACAACCAGGGTCCTTTCTCCCCGCTCTACTCCGGGCGTTTCCCATTTCCTGCTGCAGGCAGAAATCCAGCAAGTGGAAACAAAGAAGAAAAGCAAAAAGAATAGCCAGAACCGACCGCTTCGTATAGCCTGAAAATCTGTTCTCACCGTCCGATTTGCTCCGAGAATGATTCCTTCCCCTTTGATGACTATACGAAAAGACAGGCGGACACAGCCATCACCTTTTGACTACACGAAAGAACAGAGATGGCCTGTTATAGGATACGCCGGGTACACCATTTTGTCAACCGCATTGCCGCGCGTTACCGACCCGAAACGAGTCCGTAACCGAAGCGAAACAAAAGAGAACACCCCACAGTGGTATAAAATGACATAAGGATTCACTAAACGGCAACTGCGTCGTATGCAATTTTGCCGGAAGTCTCCTCATGGAGGAAGAAGATGGTTTCCACCGTGACCACATCTACTGTGGTAACCCTGACGACAGTGGCGATGGCCAGTTCCCTGGCCTTGATTGTGCTCCTGACGATGTTTACATTGCTGGTTCAAAAGGAGATGGCAGCCACCGCGCGAGAGCGATGGGCCCGTGCCCTGGACCGAGCCCTGAACGTGGGCATCATCCCCCTGATTCTCGCATTTCTGACCCTGGTTGCTATAAAAATTGCTGAGTTGTTCAAATAAGAAACGGGGCAATCAAAAAAAGCCAGATATTGATCAACCCGTGAGCCAGCGAAACCCCCACAATAGAGCGCGTGCGGTGGACGTACCAGCCAAACACCAGGGCTACTCCCAGGACAAAGAAAAAGTCGCCTACGGACCGGTAGCCAATGTGAAGGACTGCAAAAACCAGTGAAATATATACAATACCCCACCTCCCCATCATCTCTGTTGCCACATGCTGTAGGATTCCACGGAAGATGAGTTCCTCCAGGAAGCCCGTGGAAACCAGCAGAATGAGCGCGGCGATGAGAAATTCCTCTTCCCTCTGACCCGAAACCAGCGGCGCCGGCCGCAGAATCCAGTACTCCAGCATCCCCAGAGGCACTCCCAGCAGAGAAACCCCTATCTGAGGCAAAAGCCCCTTGCTGTGTAGACCCACCCGATCCCAGGAAACACGCAGCAGGAATCGTTGAGTCACAAAAACAGCACCGAAGAGGGGCACGCTGACTAACAGATACCAATACATCAGAGGCACCAGCGACAAAGGAAGGGAGAAACTCACCAGACGAATCAGAGGGGGCAGGCTCATTCCAACCCAGAAGCGATAAGCGGGCCCACTCCAACAACGAGCGCCATATGCCATAACACCTATCAACAAAAGACTGTGCAAAATCAAGCCCACGTAGGGCTGCATTTGGGCAACCAGAATCTCCGCCGCAGCGAGCAAAACCACATACCCCGCCGTCAGAGACAAGAAGAACTTGTCCCCTCTCTGCAGGTAGGCTTCCTCTTTCAGCGGAGACCGGGAGGGTCCTGGCCCCAATACCGCCAGTTCTCGTCGGGCCAGAGCATTGCGACGATTGAGAGAGAGAACTTGCTCCAGGCAGAATCTCTTTTCCTCCGCTTTTTCCACTACTTGGGACAACCAGAACCACGCCTGTTCCGAATTCGGCGACACCCGGAGGATCCCCTCCAGCAGCTTTCGGGAAAGACCTCGCTGGCCTCTGCGAAGGGCCGCTATCGCTGTCTGGATTTGCTGTTCCTCCCAGGTCATCAGCGTCATTCTTCTACTCTCAGCCATAGCCACAGGGTCCGATAGGGGATCTGCAGACCATCCCGATAGAGAAGAAACCGCACCTGAACGCGGTCGCCAGCCCGTACCGGAGCGAAGGAGACAGGGTTTTCATACACCGCGCCCGGTGCCAGACGAAGCGGGCCAACCTGAGCCAGGAGATCCCCGCCTTCCATCACCTCCAGGTAATACACCACTGGGACGCTTTCCCTGTTCCCGATCCCCACCGTCAATGTCACCGGCCTGCCCACCCGTGCCTGGCGGGGATAGAGACCAAGTTGTCCCTCCCCGCTGAGGAGGTAAAACTCGGTCGTGTTATCCTGAGTTCCAGTAAGAGAGATCATTCCCCATAGAAACAAAAGCCCGGCGGTCAGTACGCCGCTCATCCCAATGTACAGCCAGGCGGAAAGGCGAGTTCCGGGAGAGAGCGCGCGGAAAGGCTCTTCCCAGCGTACTTCCCCTGGCAGACGATGCCAGCGCGCCCACGCTATAGCAAGGAAGAGAAGTGTCATCCCAGATTCTGCGCCCACAACCAACCCGAAATGAATTTCTCCCGGAAGTTGGTCCAGCAATACTGCCACCAGAGGTATAAGCGCCAGGCTAATTCCAACGGAAAGGGCCAATCGCTCGGCGCCGCTAAGACCGTTCCGACGGGGAAAGAGAGCGATCTGGAGCACGTATCCCGGACAGAATAGAACCATCGCCAGCCCTGATAGTGGACGCAATCCTGCCAACGGAACTGGCAGCGGCGCTCGGGAAAAACTTAGAACCATCAATAGGAGAGACAGGAGAAGGACAAAGAGAAACGTATACCGGACCATCCGGTTCCCCCCTTTGTTCCTCGTGCGTTCAGGAACATTCAAAGCCGTCCCACCATTTCTTCCATCTCCTGGTACACCTTGAGCGTCTCTTCGGCTGTCCGCTCCCAGGTAAAGAGACGGGCACGCGCCAGCCCACGGGCTCGCAGGTCTTCCCAAAGGCTCCTATCAGTGAGAAGCCGCGCCATCGCCTGTGTCCATTCTTCCTCGTCCAGAGGGGATACCAGCAGAGCCGCGTCCCCCGCTACCTCCGGCAACGACGTTGCGTTAGAACAAACGACTGGCGTCCCACAGGCCATCGCCTCCAGAACAGGCAATCCAAAGCCCTCATAAAGCGAAGGAACCACTACCAGGTCTGCTCGGTTGTAAAAGAGGACCAGGTCTTCGTCGGACACTGTCGGAAAGTGAAGAACTGCTTTCTCTAACCCCAATGCTCGGATCTCCTGCTGTAACTGGCGGGCGTGGGAGAAATACTGAATTGCTCCAACCCGAATCAGCCGAACATTGGGTAAATCCCGGTAAAGACGCGCAAAGGCCCGCAATAGCGTAGGAAGATTCTTGCGGGGATTCTCCGACCCCACGTAGAGCACGTAGCGACATCGGGTATCCAGACCATAGCGAGCGTCAAATTCGGGAGGAACTGGACAAGGAGCGAAAAAAGTGTGGTCCACCCCCAGTGGGATCACCCGTATTTGCTCTACCGGGTACCTCAACGCACAAGCCACCGCATCCCGTGTGGAGGCTGAAATAGCGATCAATATCTCCGCTTTCCGAAGAGTGCGCGTTGCCAGCACGTCCAACCACTCTTCCCAGAAATGCCGGTAGGCCCGGAGATTCCGAACACGGCGTGTCAGATAAGGAATCACGTCGTGAACGGTCACCGCTACCGGATGCAGGTCCGGGCGTACCGCCAGAAGGATCGCCATCTGTTGAACGGTCAGATGGGTTGGAACGCCAGGTTTCAGATTCGCTGCAAGCGGATAGGTGGTGAAAAAGGTCTGCACATCCAACCCCAGGGGTTTTAACACGCGATGGGCTGCCCGTACAGGCCAGGGATAACACGGCGTCGCCAAGTGAAACCGCCGCCCCGCCCGCTCCAGAGCCTCGCAGAGGGAAAAGGTGTAGCGGGCCAATCCCATTCGGTGACGATATGGACGCACCAGCAGTTGGACCACCAGAATTATCCTCCTCAGTAATCAGGCACGCCTGAAGCATCCGGCGTCTCGGCGCGCAGAGTCCGCAGCGCCCTTTTCCAGAACCTGTAGAAAAGGGCTTCGCAAAGGGCTATCAGGGGCCTTCCGAGCCATCCGCCCGTAAGGACATGGGGAGAAAGCCGCCATTCCCGGTTGGCCAGAATCACCGCGTCTACTGCGTCGCTCCCTGCTTGGGCTCCAGCCCAGAGAAGAAGGTCCCGACGGTTAGCCCGCAGCCAGAGTCCAGCGCGAAATTTGGCCGCGAGTCCAGCCTTTCCCCTCGCCAGTGCTAATCCCCACTCTATCCGGTCGGCCAGATACAGCGCAGGCCCCAGAAGCGAGAGTGTCCGCCTTCCCCAGTTGCGCCAGATCATCAAAAGACGGTTGCGAAAAGAATAATACAGCGCCACAGGCGACGGACGGTCCAGCCGACCTGCATGGTGAACAACGGAAAGCGGAACATGGAGACAGCGGTAACCGGCTCGCTGGGCCCGCCAGGAGAGGTCGGTTTCTTCGTAGTACATAAAGAAAGCCTCGCAGAATCCGTTCAGTTTCTCCCACACGTCTCGGCGAACGGCAAACGCAGCCCCAGAAACAGCCGCTACATCGGTCGGAAACGTCTCTGTGATCGCGCTCCGCAAGGCACCGAAGTTCCGGGCAAAGACCAATCCGGTATAGTGGACGACTTGACCACAGGACTGAATCCGCTCCGGCTTCTCCATCCAGAGAATGGTGGGCGTTGTCAGACCCACTGTGGGATTCTGGAGGGGCTCCAGCAAGGCTTCCAGCCAACCGGGCTCCACACAGGTGTCCTGGTTTAAAAAAATCAGGACTTCACCCTGCGCAATCCCAGCAACCTGATTGCATGCGCTCGCAAAGCCCCGGTTTGCCCTGTTGACCAGCAGGCGGGCTTCGGGCATCCGCTCCCGAACTAACGCCGGACTGCCATCAGTGGAGCCATTGTCTACCACGAGGAGCTCAGCATCAGCGGGAAGCGTCTGCCGCAGGGAATCCAGACAGATCTCCAGGTAGGGCTGTCCGTTATAGACGACAAGGACAATGCTCACAGTGGGCTTCATCGCTTCCTTGCACCCTGAGTTTTCGGATAGGCTCAATGGCGAACGGCCTGTTGACGCCCTCCGGACCCATATTCATCTCAACGGGTACAGTAGACGGCCGCAAAGTGGTTGTCGTAAATCCGGTTATATGAGAAGACCTCCGGAAGTTCAGCACCGGTCCTCCAGGCCCGCAGCGTCATCGTTTCGGAAAGGAGGAAGCAGGTGGTCTGGTCGGTCGGATGTCCCCATCTCGCTTTCAGGCGGCGGGCTTTCCAGAAGCTATTCGCCTCCGCCAGAGCCACCAGCCGTTCGTCTACTCCCATCCAGATTTCCATATCTCCTCCATAACGGCTCAACCACTCTACGGCTCGGCGCTCAGAACCGGTATAGAAAATCCAGTTGTGACTTAGGAGAGGCTCGTTGGTCACCTTTAGTAGGGAAGCCAGCGAAAGGGCCATCATCAACGCAGCAACCCCAATGGAGAACCGAAGCGGGCCATACAGAGGCCTGCGGGAAATCCAGTGAACCCATCTCTCCAACGCTTCCGCGGCCAGAGGAATCGCAATCATCATAAGATGGGGGAAGACCCGTACTTGAAGATTCGCCGACAGGACCCCCGCCAAATCCAGAATTACGGAAATTGCCAAAAACAGGCCGAAACCGCCATACAGCAACCACAGAAACAATTGAGCCGGAGGCACGGTTTCCTGCCCTTTCAATGCCCGATTGATATGGAGGAGCCAGGAACCAAGAGAAAGAAGAAGGACCAGCCAGTTAAAAAGGGTCAAGGCGATATAGACCCCTTCGCTTACCCACGCCGTTTGAATATATCGGTAGGGATTGGTCGCCACGTCCACACCCAGAAGCAGCATTGCGACTTGATCCACGATGGAACGCAGAAGGGAGAGTTGCTCCCCGGCGGGGGGATACACGTAATAAATGACAATGTACAATAGGGCAGAGCAGGAGAGCGTGACATAGAGCAGACGCGTCAGGGGAGCCCCCTTTTCCGGACGAAGGCTCCACCGTCGCCAAAGTTGCCATCCCAGGAAGGAGCAGGCGATCGCGAAAAGGTAACTGGAGGCAAAAAACGCGCTGGTAGTCATCAGTCCGAAGGCGAAAAGGTAACTGAGGATCACCCATTTTCCAATGGGACGTCCGGCCCCGGCCTCGCGAAAGCTGGTGGTCAGTGTATACAACAGGCCCAAAGCCATCGCCCACGTCAGTTTCGCATGACTACTGCGCACGGATTCAAAAAGAAATTCCGGTTGCAGAAACAGCATGAAAGAGGCCAGCATCGCTGTCTTTGGACGACCAGTCAGGCTGCGGTAAACAACAAAAGCCAACGGAACCAGCAGGACCACCAGAAACGGCTGGACGTAAACCTGCAGCGTGCGAATAGAGAGTCCGGTCAGGTAGGAGAGAAATACGTTGAAGACCGGATAGCCGTAGCCGAAGGGATATGCCTCCGAGGACAAAAGCACCCCTTCGGCGCGAATGGATTCCGCAGCAGCAGTTAGCCGCGCGTCGTCGGTAGACGTCCAGTTCCACAGGAAGCGCGCGCCGATATATCCCGCTGCCAGGAAAACATAACCGGCCAGCAAGAAGAGGTACCAGCCGGTCTGTGGCCTGTTCTGCGGGCTTTCTATCTGCGATGGCCGCCTATTCTTGTTCATCCCGATTCTCCTCCAGGCTCCAGACGACGGCCAGGCCACCTGCCAGCAGGAGGATGGCCCCCAGCAGACTAACCACCGCAGCCCGAGCGCGCGGGCTCAAGACCAGAAATGAATGAGCATAAAGGGGCGGTCGGCGGGCAACACGCACTTCTGTCGCACCCAGCAGGACCGGCACCGCTTCCCCCTCACAATGAGCCATAACGCTCACCTTCCAGATTCCCGCAGCAGCCGGACGCCATCCCCAGAGAATCTCCCGCTCTTCCTCTGCGGGGAGAACCGAAAGTGTCGCTGTCAGAATCTGCTGAACGTCCTGTGGTCCCTCCAGTTGTGCACACAGAGAGACCTGAAGAGCATCCTCCAGACCAGAGTTCCGGAGAAGAGCCCGGACAATCGCCGTTTCTCCTTCCCATGTCGTCTCTACTTTCAAAGAGACCATCTGCAGCGTGGCAGGGGTCATCGGCCACACCGACCAGCGTCCGTCCTCCCATGTGACCCGGTAGACTCCAGGAGCCGAAGGGGGAACGAAGCCCTCCACATCCCGGGAAATCACCTGCACACCGGGAGCGAGGTCCAGAACAAACCGAACTCCCCGACGAGTCACCCGGAGGTCTCGCACCCTCGCTCCAAGGATTCGGGTCTCAGGGCCTTCCCAGCGCGTGAGAAGGCCGCGCAGGTTATCGGCAGGAACCGGGGCCGGAAGGGACTCCAGACGTCGCTGCAGGGCCTGCCATTGGTCAAAATTTCGGGGCGGCGATACGGAGAAGGCCGCCAGTTCCACCTCGGCCTGCTTCAGAGCCACTTCTCCATCTCCCGCATAGAGGAGCAATCCCGGCAGCACGTTCAATTGCTGGATTCGTCCATCCGCTGCTACGTACTGCCACTGATCCAGATAGCCATCCCGGTCTCGGTCTGCATAGTAGACTCGGGCCTGACCGTCTACATTCCAGACCCCACCCCGTGCGCCCCAGAGGTGAAGGCGGTGGTCTATGGGGCTCCAGTAGAGCGCTGGATAGCCCACGGGCTCGGTGGCGTATTCCCCCCGCCCTCCCTGGCGGATGTCGGTGTAGTTCTCCAGCGGTGGCCTCTCTATCAGCCCGGTCAGATAGTGATCCCGCAGTCCTGAAGGTTCTACCCACTGCCCGTCCCGAAACCCCTGGTTAACATTCCAATCTCTCATCCCTTCGCTGCTCCAGTACCCTCCATTCTCCATCGCGACAAATGTCGCAATTGCCCACCCCCGTCCCATCACCCAATCGGGGATTTGGTCGTAGGGGACCGTCTGGACGGCGAAATCTGGGAAGGAGACCGTCTCCGTTACGGGATAAAAGCCGGCCAGACTCACCTCGTAATCCCAGCGCCCATCGTTGTTCTGGTCCCAGGAATAATCCACCTGAACAATCGGCCGGGGGAACTTCCCGGGGAATGCCACCTTCTGGGAAAAGGCCGTATCGTGCGCGGCAAAAACTTCCATCCGAACCATCAATTCGGGGCGGCCATCGGCATCCCGGGCCAGGTCGTAATACGCCATCGGATTCTCAAAATTGGCGTAGTTGACTTCTCCTTTTCGCCAAGGAACCCAACTGTTGATGTGGTATCCCTGCTCCGTGGGGTATCCCAGAATTCCCAACCGATCTATTTGAGCGCAAGCCCAATCTACAGCCACAACGGGTGGACGGTCAAAGTAGTTGTAGGCTTCGTAGAAGTGTTTGCCAACCAGCAGGGGCCAAAAGAGGGCATCTGCGTAGGGCTCAGGGCGCCGAGGTCTCCCGTTCACATAGAGGACAGAACGGAAGAGGTTGGCATCGGGGGGAGAAGAGGCTCGCAGTCGCTGAAGTTGATATTCAGCGATGCCGTCTTTGTCTGTGTCTGCAATCTCTATCTCCCAATCCACCCGGCCATCCGTTGTCGCCTCTCGGCGGGCCCACTCCGGGGCCACTGCTGCTTCTCCCCACTCCAGATACCGCAGGATGTATCCATCTATATGGAAGAACAGGGCCGGATTGACCCGACCATCGGGAAGAAACCAGTCGGAGCGCGCCGCGGCCCGGACATGCCAGTAAGGAGATTCGGTCACCTGCACGGAACGGGGACGGGCCTGGTAGGAGACCTGTCCGTCTCCGTCCCGATCGTCATAGAGATAAGCGACCCGGTTCTCCCCTTCCTGAGCAAACATCAGGACCAACTGTGCTGTTCCATCCGCACCAACGTCAAAAATCCAGACGTCATAGCGAAAGTCGGCAACCTGCAGGACGTCTGAGCCCACCTTCATATTTCCAGCGCGATCCACAATGAGAATACGGTCGCGGGACGAGGCAAAGGCGCAGTCCACAACAGTCAGGTCCGGAACACGATCGCCGTCCGTATCCGACTGAACGACCTGAAAGACAGGAATACCTGTCTGGGCATAGACGGGCATCGGTCTGACGAAGAGGATGCTCATTCCCAGCGGGACCAGCAGCCCCAGCAAGCGGAGCACACGTCTTCCTCCCACCGTTAGGACAAAAAGATAAATGGTCAGGGCAAGGCCCAGATAGACCAGGACGACGGAGCCTGTCGTTTCCCGGACCGGCCAGAGCATCAGGGCCATTCCCGCCGCAGCGCCCAGGAAGGGCACCCAGACGGACTTTCTCAATGTGGACGGCGGGGTTTGAAGCACCCGTCGGGTCAGCCAGAGAGTCTGGCTCCATTCCCGAACCACCATAGCCCCGGCAGCCCCTATCGCTCCCCAGCGGGGCACCAGAGCGAGGGCATATGCCAGAGAGAGGAGCAGGGCGCCGACCGTCGTGCCCGCGATGATTTTCCCCTGGCCACGGGCGATCAACACCTGCCAGAAGTAGGTGTTCAGAAACATCGCAATGCTCCCGAAACCCAAGACTCGGAGGACGGGAGCGGCCGGGAGAAAGGAGGGGCCATAAAGAAACGCCAACAGAAAAGGGGCAACCAGGCTCAGAGTCACTCCAAGGCCAATGCCGGGAACGAGCACCCACAGTAATCCCTGATCGCGCAGGCGGGCAAACTCCCTTTCATCCCGTCCCGCCAATGCGGAGAGACGGGGCAGAAATGCCGCAGCCATCAGACCAACAGAACGGGAAAGCATCACCAAATTGGCGGCCGCGTTGTAGAGCCCGACTTCCTGCGCGGGTCGGAACAGAGAAAGCACAAGAATATCCAGCCGCAGGTTGATGCCCACGAGAGTAAAGGTCAACCCCAGAGGGAATGCGGCGGCGATCATCTTCCTTGCCCAGTGGAGGTCCCAGTTCCAGGGCCAAGCGAGAGTTCTCACCCATATTCCGGCCAGGGCCAATGCCAGAACCTCGGCACCCACCATCGCCCATATTGCCGCCTCTACCGAGAGAGTGAGGAACAACGCCGCGCCAACTCCGAAGAGCGCCGCTCCCTGTTCCAGCGCTTGTATCCCCGCATCCAGGTCCATCCGTTCCCGGCCACGCAGAGCCGATCGGAAAAGGTTGACTAACCCTTTCAGGCCCACGAGAAAGGCCGCCGGGAGAAGCAACACGAGAATATCCGCAGAATATCTCAAAGCCTTTCCGATGCCGAGGATCAGCAGGATCAAGGCTGGAAACCACAGGAGAGCAGAAACCAGAGCACTTCCGACCACGCGTCCGCTCTGGTCGGGGGTGCGCGCAACTTCTGCCGGGACAACGCTGTCCAGGCCCATCAGGGCTGCGTGGGTAAAGGCCAGCGCAAGGGAAAAAGCAGTTGCGTACAGGCCGTATCCATGCGGCCCAGCCCACCTGGCCAACACCAATCCCGTTGCCGCCCCCAGAGCCTGGGCCAACAGGTTGCCCCCCAGAAGCCAGAGGGCATTTCGCGCAAGCCCCTGCAGGCACATCCCCCGCTCAGAGTTCACCTACCACCTCCACCGGCGTCCGGGAATCAGGGAATCCAGCAGGCCCTGGACATTTGCGACCCAACCTACGACCAGGTAGAGAAAGAATAGCCCATACTGCCATCGGTGTGGAAGAGGGGGCATCCCCTGGGCATGAGCCGCTTTCGTAAAGCGAATCTGGCTGAAAAGCACATGCAAAATTGCGATCAACCAAAGGGCCCAAAGAAGTCGGCTCTTCAGGCCACCCATCAGAGGGATCGCAAGCAACCCCAGCGAAGTCAACGCTGCCCAGAGGTGCGTTGCGACCTCGCGCCAGCGCCGATACCGAAGGCCGTGGAGAAAGCGATTGCGGAACCAGCGAGAGCGCTGACGGAGATATTCCCCCAGGGTAACACAGTATGCGGTCTGAATACGGCTTTCTGGCACGAAGCGGATGCAGTATCCCGCGTTTTGCAGTTGTCGGGAAAGGGTGTAGTCGGTGCCGATAGGAGCAGGCACAGAGAAGCCCCCCACCCTATCCAGCACATCGCGCCGAAGAGCCGCATTGACGCCGTCCACCGTGTCCACGTACATCGGCGATGCCGCCTCTGCCCAGAGGTGATGAGACCACTGGAAGGCGACCAGAGGATGGGATTTCTGCTCCTCCAGAGGCCGACGTGTTCCCGTCGTTACCACTTCCTCACCCCAGAGGATAGGAGCAAGGGTGCGCTCAAAGGTCTCGTCATCCAACACACAATCAGCGTCGGTCAGGAAGATAATGGAGCCTGTAGCGTATCTCAGAGACCGCTGCAGGGCACGCTGTTTTCCCTCCCCCGGCTGCTGTTCCAGGATAATTGCGCCAGATGGCGCAAATTGTCGGGCCAGTTCCAGCGTCCCGTCCGTACCCCCCGCACACAGGACCAACTCCCAATTCGGATAGCGGAGGTTGTGAATGGCCGACAGGCATTCCCGGATATGGTCCGCTTCATTCCAGGCCGGGATCAGAATGCTGACGCGCGGGAGATTTCCCTGCTTGAGGGAGAAGAGTTGACTCTGTTTCTGATGACTACACGAAACGCGCTGGACGGACTTATAGCGCCGCCACAGGAGGAGATTGACCAGGGCAACCAGGAAGAGGCCTCCCGCCAGAACCCATCCGACGTGAGCCTCTCCCCAGAGCCACAGCGCGCGCAGGGAAGACATCACGACCACAGGCCCCACCCTTTCTGCACCTGGGCCAGGATGCTCCTCGCCCAGGGCGTGCCCTTTACCCACTGGTAATACCAGCCCCGCTCGCCGCGGACCTCCAGCAGAGTGGGCGTCTCCCGATAGAGACACCGCCGCCCCTGAAAAACGCAATCCATCTCCACCTCCGAGGGCGCGTGCACGGGAGGAAACTGGTTGCCCTTCCGCAATATTCCCGTCAGATAGCGAAAGGCTTTATCGGCCCAGCCGCAGACTGAGAGCAAGTCCCTAAAATCCGGGCTCCGCAGGGAACCACGTGTTTCCATACATCCAAAGCCACGAGCAGTTGCAATGCCTCCATGCAGGTGCAATCCTCGGAGGAGCCACGACCGAGTCGGCTCCGGGCTTACATCCATCCCATACCGACGGACCTCCTCCATCGCCCGCAGAATATCCCCCACGCCTGCCACCCATCGGGGATGGCGATTGATCCGCCCGTTCCGATAGACCACTTGAGGGAACGAACCATCGGGAAACCGAAAACGCAGAATAAAAGCCATCGCGCGGAACGCCGCGTCCCGATACACCTCTCGTCCCGTTCGCTCATATCCACGAAGCAGAGCCGGGATACAGCGCGCTATGTAAAAGGGAAAATACCGACCTGACGTTTTTGTCCCCAGAACCCCCTGTTCAATCGCTCCATCCAGCAAGGAGCCAGGAGCCTGAACCTGAGCCTCCAGAAGGGCATCCAGAGAGGGTAGAACGTATCGGTTGACCACCTCCTTTTCCCCTGTCAGGCTGGCCCAGGCCAGGAGGGCTTCGGCGATCGTCGCCACTTTGTTGGGGACAAATGTAGGGTCTTCTGGGAGATTGCGGAACCGCCGGACGTCCTCGTCCCAGAGGACGGGAAGGATGTAGCCCCAGAGATTGCGATGAGCCGCGTCCAAAAACATTTGCCCCCCGGGGTCTCCTCTCGCCTGCAGGGTGTGTGCCAGGGCCAATAGAGCCATGTCGCAGGCCGCCTCATGGGGTGTCCCCCCTGTGCCCGGATTGGCCTCAAAGCGAGAACAGCGAAAATTGCCGGAAGGAAGTTGTCCTTGGAGAAGGTCCTCGCCCGCCCGGCGGGCCTTTTGCAGCCACCGGTCGTCCGCCGTGGCCTGGTAAAGGTTCAGGTAACCCAGGATAATCCCCTCGTAGCGCCAGTCCAGCCCGGGGCCAGTATACAGGAGGTTGTCCTGCCACCAGTGCACGACTGGCCCACCATAGCCGCCCGGACCCCGCATCGTCTCCAGCCAGGCATCCAGCCGAAGCACAGCAAAAGCCATAACCTGATGAGAGACATCCCTTCCCTCGGCGGAGAACATTATCGGTTCCTCCGAATTCCCAGGATCAGAACCAGGATGGCCGAAGAGGCTGCTTCGCCCTGAACCAGGAGCACAGTTCGGGCCCGCGCCCGAAACTGGTCGGCTCGGTCCTCCCGCCCCAGTCGCTCCGCCAAATACGCCAGACGGCTCCAGAAACGGTACTCTGGTCCACCGATGCCATACCAGACTCTCTCCCGAAACCCCTGTGCGGCGAGCCACTCCAAAGTCTCTTTCAGAAAAGCGGCAGGAGCAGCGCAAGACAGACGAGGAGAGGTGCCCCGAACGTTCCTAAAGACGTTTCTAAAGGTGCGCAGCCTGCTGAAAATCTTCTTCTGTTGCCCGGAAAGGACGAGAACTGCGCTTTCGGCAGAGAACGTCTCCAGAAGGCCTGCGATCTCTGGCAAATCCTCTGGAGTGGGGTCGGCCCAGAGCAACATCGGGGGGCGTCCAGCCTGGGAAGTTTGGGAGAAACTTTCCAGACGCAGGGCCAGTTCGGCAGCAAAGAACGGATTCGCTGAACGAAGATAGAGAGGGCCACCCCACGAATAAGCCAGGGCGGCACAAAGATTAAAGGCGAATTGATGAAGCAAGTCAGGAAGATATCCGGGAGAATGCGGATGAGGGGGAAAAGTCACGAGAGTGCCTCCTCGTATACCCGCACCAGGCGGGGAATGATCCGGTGCCAGGCAAACTGGTCTTCCACCTTTGCCCGCCCCTGAGCTCCCATTTCGCGTCTCCGCTGGGGATCGTCTAAAAGCGCCTGAGCTTTCTCCACCCAATCGTCCATATCTCCCGGCTGGGCCAGCAGTCCATCCATCCCGTCGGTCACGACGGAACGAACTCCGGGAATGTGGTGAGCCAGGACCGGGCGCCCGCATGCCATCGCTTCTATCAGAACCATTCCGAAGGACTCCGGTGGAAAGGAAGGCAAAACAACCAGATCAGACGCAACGTAGAAAGGGGGCAACTCCCGATGAGGCACTACTCCCACAAAGCGCACTCGCGGCCCAATGCCCAGTTCTCCAGCCAGAGCCTCCAAAGAGGGCCTCATCTCCCCATCGCCGACCAAGACCAGCCACACATCCGTAGCCTGAATCCGGGAAAAAGCCCGCAGCAGATAGTCAACGCCCTTGAAATGATGAGCCCGGTCCAGGGCACCCACAAAGAGAAGAACCCGGGCCTCCTCCGGAATTCCCAGCCGACGTCGCAGAGGCCTTCCGTTCGCATCAGGACGGAAGAGGTCGGTATCTACACCATTGGGGATTTCCACGACATGGTCCCAACGACGGCGAAAGAGCGACGCCAGACGGGAGGAAACTGCATAGTCTTGAGAGACGACAATCCACCGACGAGCCCCGCTAAAAACAAAGGGAGTCACCATCAACGTGTACAGGTCAAACAGATACCGCCGGAATCCGATGCCCATCAGGTCGTTGTGATGGGTCAGGACAAAAGGAATATCCCGGAGGGCGGAGACCAGTCGGATCATTTCTGCTCCGAAGATGAAAGGATGATGGAGATGGATAATATCCACGTTCCGCAGCGCCAGCAGCCCCGGAAGAAAAGGGGCATTCCCGATTCGGAACAGCGCGGGCAAATGCCGGACAACGACGCCTGCTGGAGCCCCTGCGCTCCCGAAGGAAGATGCCGCAGTGAACACCGTCACGGAATAGCCCAGCCGGGCCAGCCCCTCCGCCTGATAGAAGCAGACCAGACCCGTCCCGGCATAGTAAGGTGGGAAAGTGGCTGTCACGTGAGCGATGCGCATATCTCATCACCATCGGACCAGGAGAAGCGCGAGTTGGTACATCCCTCGGAAGAGAGGGTCTATCACCCGATGAGCCCACCGGGCCGTGTGGGTATGGCCGGTTTGCTCGTAGGCCAGGCATGGCGTGCAGCGAAGGAGCAGGTCCCGGTCTCGTGCCCGACGCAGGGCCTGCACGCTCCGCCGACAGTCCAGAGTTTTGCGCCAGTTTTGCAGAATCCAAAGATAGGCCCGCAGTTTTTCTCTCCACCGACCCGGATAGTACAGGAGAAGGAATCCCCAGGTGACCACTTCTGCCAGCAAGAGGGAGGGCAACAAGAGTAAAAGCGTCTTCCAGCGCCAGTGTTTCAGAAGCAAAAGATACCGATTCCGTTCCTGAAAGAAGAATTTTCCTTCTCCGAAACGGAGGGCGTAGTCGTGAAAGACCGTTGGGGTCGGCACATAAAGACACTGGTATCCGGCCAGCCACGCACGCCACGAGAGATCGGTGTCCTCAACATAAAGGAAAAAAGTTTCATCCATTCCGCCCAAGGCCTCCCACAGTTCCCGTCGGATACCGAAGGCCGCTCCGGAGATCGCAGCCACCTCTTCGGGCTCCGAAAAAGCCGTCGCAGGCATCCCCAGGCCCCGACAGAACGCCAGTCCCGTTGGATGGACCTCGTTTCCAGCGGCATTCACCTTTTCGGGTGCGCCCATCCACAGGATACAGGGAGTGACCAGAGCGACCTGAGGGTCCGCCAGGGGTGCCACAAGAGCGTCCAGCCAACCGGGGGCCACGGTCGTATCGGGATTCAGGAAAATCAGGTAACGCCCGCGGGCACAATGGGCGCCCAAATTACAGCCGTACCCAAATCCACCGTTGATAGGAGCCCGAATCAGGCGAACCGTGGGGAAGGTTTTCTCCACCCAGTCAGCGCTTCCGTCAGTGGACCCATTGTCCACTACGAGCAATTCATCTTCCGGCGTCAACGTAGAAAGCACAGAGGGAAGACAGCGTTCCAAGTGGGCACGCCCGTTGTAATTCACCAGGATAACGCTGGCCCGCATATCTGCTTGGAGAGAGGCAAGGACGTCGCCCCAGGTGGTGTGCGGTCGGCTCCGGTTCTTCCGGCGCTTTTACTGACTGGTGTTCTTCAACAAGCCTGTGATCAGTTCGCGCACAGAGTGGAGAATAAATCCAGTGGAGATACAGATGGACCCCAAAATGGTCAACATCACACAGAGCAGGGCATAGCCGACAGCCAGCAACTGGGTTCGGCGGTAGATTTCTACCACACAGACCCCCCATCCCATCCCCGTCAGGAGAAAAAGCAGGCCTATCAGGCTAAAGGTCAGCATAGGACGCCGCTGACCAATAAAACGCAGGAAGCCATCCAGAACCATTAGGCCCTGAACCCAGGGGGAGCGTTTCGGCTTGTCGGCGTACAGAACGGTCACCGGGACCTCCTGGACGCGCCAACCATACTGACGGGCCAGCCACTGCATTTCTGACTCCACAGAGAAGCCGTTGGAGAAAAAGTTGAGAGCATCCAGCACACGGGACGAGAAGGCCCGGAACCCATTCTGGGAGTCGGTCAAATGGAGACCAGCAGTGCGATTTACCAGAAAATTGAAGAATCGGTGACCCCATACGCGCACACGAGGAACCTGAGAATTCCGGTTCAGGTAGCGGGACCCCACCACCATGTCCGCTTCGCCGGAGAGAATGGGGGCCAGGACGCGGGGAATTTCAGAGGGCAGATGCTGACCATCTCCATCCAGGAGAACGACAGCATGGGGAGAAAGAGAGCGTGCGATCTGGAGGCCCGTGCATAGGGCTTTCCCTTTGCCTCGGTTCTGCTCGTGCCGAACGACCAGTGCGCCGGCGGCAGAAGCAATTTCCGCTGTTGCGTCCACCGAGCCATCGTCCACCACAATCACTGTGTCTACATATTTCCGGGCCTGCAGAACCACGCTCCCAATGAACCGAGCCTCGTTATAGGCCGGAATAACCGCAACCACACCTTCTTTTTGGTATCCGGAAGACATCCATTTTCCTCCTCCCCGCCCCAAATAGAGATTGATTAGGGATTCTCTAACCCGTCCAACCCGATTATAACGAGGGATACATGGTGCGTCAATAGATAAAATGGCAAAAAAACGTTTCTGTAACTGACCTGTAACCGTGAGATGAACAGTTTCTCGGCGGAGAGTTGGTTACAAAAGGCCTGGCCTCCCAAAGAAGAAGCGCCCCGGAAGGATCCGGAGCGCTCCTTGTTGAAGCCACAGAGTGAGATGGGCGAGCCTCGGCTGGTCTGAGGGCCGGCTCCGACGTCAGTCTTGGGATCAGCGGAGAGAGCCCGAAAAGCGCATCTGTTTCGCAGCCCGGTGAGCCGCTCCGGGCCAGAGGCTGCTCACCGTTCCGGCCAGGACAGTATCTTCATGCCGTGGAGTTGACGCGCGGGAATTACCGGCCCGGACAATCACCGGAAGAAGCAGAGGCCGCTGTGCGTTCCTGTTTCGGCCTACCGCTTTATCGGCTCTGTGATGCGGGGAGCGATGTTGGAGTCGCTGCGGCCGCCGCAATCTTTGCTGCGGAGTGCTTCGTAGGCACACGCTTCGGAGCAGTAGACCCGCTCCCCCCGCCGGATTGGCTCGCCTTCAATAGGTTCACCACAGTAATCACACCGCATTGCTTCCATCGTTCCTTCTCCATAAATGAGCAGGTGCAATTTTTTGGATCAAGTCTATCCGCACTTTTCCACGTTCCTGTCAGTCCTCCACCGTCCGCCAGACCTGGGCTTCCAGCGCTCGGCCGCGGAAACGAGAGAGCACGGTCGCTTCTACCGGAAGAACGGCCCGGTCGGCCTCCACCGCCTCCTCCAGGGACTTCCCGCCCAGCGGGAAGACGGCGATCTCCGTCCCTGGGACATTGTACTGTTTCTTCACGATCGCCATCCCCACCAGGTATCCCTCTACGTCAATAGAACAACTGGTGACGTGACCGATAAGTTGCCCGCGGCGGTTGACCACGGGGTCGCCAGTCTGCAGGCGGCGGACGCCCTTTTCAGCGACGCGGAAGCGGATGACCTCCCGGTCGCGCGCCTTTTCCCGAGCCAGGAGCGGGTCCCGCCCGATGAAGAAGGGCTTGTGGTACTTGACGTATCCGGCGAAGCCCGCTTCTATCGGCGAAATGTTGAAGGGGCCCGCCAGTTCGTGGCCGTAGAGGGGAAGCCCCGCCTCGGTGCGGGTGGAGTCCCGCGCGCCCAGCCCCGCCGGTTTGACCCCGTACCGCTCCCCCGCCTCCAGAATCCTCTCCCACAGCGCAGGCATCTGGTCGGGGTGGACGAAGATCTCGTAGCCCCACTCCTCGCCCGTATAGCCGGTCCGGGCAACGACGACAGGAATCCCTGCCAGCGACCCCTCCAGCAGGTCCGTCCGGCGCAGGCGGGCCAGTTCGGTGCGGAACCGGTCCCCGTCGGCCAGCGCCAGCAACGTCGGGAGCGACGCGGGGCCCTGCAGGGCCAAGTCCCGCCTCTGGCGCTCGCCAGAGGCCGGGTCCTTCAGGTTACGCAGGATCGCCGGCGCCTCTATCCGCACCCAGGGGCGAGCCCGGTCAATGAGGACCCGGCGCTCGTTCACCGCGTTCAGCCAGTCCCAGTCCTTCTCCTCGTTGGCGGCGTTGACGACCATCAGATAGAGGTCGGCCCGGCGGCGGTAAATCATCACGTCGTCTATAACGTTGCCGTCGGGGTCCAGGAGATAGCCGTAGAGGGACTGGCCATCCTCCAGCCAGGCGACGTAGTTGGTACAGACGGCATCCAGAAAGGCGGTAGCGTGCGGCCCAGCGATCTCAAAGACGCCCATATGAGCCACATCAAACAGGCCCGCCGTCTCCCGCACGGCGCGGTGCTCCTCCCCCACAGAGGTGTACCAGAGGGGCATCTCCCATCCGGCGAAGGGAGCCATCCTCGCGCCCATCCGCCGGTGGGTCTCGTAGAGGGGGGTGCGCTTGAGGGTAGACTCCCGCTCCTCCCAGCGCCATTCGGGGTATGACGTGTCGCGTGTGGCGTGTTTCGCGAGGGCGGGCTGGCCGATGAAGTAGGGTTTGGTGAGGTCTATCTCGGCCTCACCCCACCCCCAGGTGGTGGCAAGGCCGCCGGGGGAGGGGTGAGGAACCTCTTCCACCACCACGGGCCCCTCAATCTTGCGGTAGAGGTCGGTCTCGTCAAAGAGGACATAACCGTCGGAGAGGGCACGGAGCCACGCTGCGACCCGGCCTCCGTCGGCCTTCGGGAAGATGAGGTAGCGATCCCGGCCCCAGGGGTCCGGCTCTTCTCGCTGGACGACCACTTCGGCGATGAGGCCGCCGTGGCGATCCAGCATTCGGGCCTTTTTGGCCCCGCCCGGCTCCAGGTCGGCAATGTTGGCAGTAACCACCTGCTGGACGAACTGCCGGGCCCGCCAGCCGGTGACCCGCAGCGCCGGAGGATTCTTCCCGTTCGGGCCGAAGGAGTAGAAGTGGGGGTAGTCGGAAGGGGTGTACTCTACGTCAATCCCGGCCTTCTCGGCCAGTTTCGCCACGCCCGCCCGGACCTCCTCCAGGACGTCCAGGTCCACTTTCCCGCGCGGGAGGGTGCCCACCAGGCCATTGTAGGCAAAGGGTTGGATGGCGAAGAGGAGTCGGGCAATGAGGTCGGCCAGGGTCTCCATATCCTCCTCGGCCAGCCCTCGCTGGGTGACCCACGGGGTGCCCATGCGGATGCCCGTCGCCAGCGCAGTCATCGTGTCTCCCGGAATGGTGTTTTTGTTGACAACGATCCCGGCCAGGTCCAGGATGCGGGCCGCTGGCTCTCCCCAGACGGGATAGCCCGTTCGGGTGGGGATGGACTTCAGGTCCACCACCAGCAGGTGGGTGTTTGTGCCGCCGTAGGCCAGCCGAAGCCCCCGCTTCTGAAGGGCCTCCGCGAGGGCCTTTGCGTTGGCGACGATCTGGTGCTGAAGGCAGCGGAACTGTTCCGTCTGGGCCAATTTGAAGGCGACGGCCATCGCAGCGAACTTGTTGACATGGGGCCCGCCCTGTTCGCCAGGGAAGACGGCCAGGTCTATGGCCTGGGCCAGCGCCTCGTCGGTGGTCAGGATGCAGGCGCCGCGAGGCCCGCAGATGGTCTTGTGGGTGGTGAAGACGGTGACATGGGCGATGCCGACGGGATTGGGGTAGGCTCCGGCAGCAGCCATCCCGGCGGTATGGGCAATGTCGGCGACGAGATACGCTCCCACCTCATCGGCGATGGAGCGAAAGGCATACCAGTCGGGTGCCCAGGGGTAGGAGGTGTATCCGGCAACGATGACGCGCGGCCGGTGCCGGCGGGCCAGGTCCCGAATCGCATCGTAGTCCAGCCGCTCCGTCTTCGGGTCCACACCGTAGGAGACCCGGCGGTACCAGCGACCGGAGAAGTTAAACTCGGAGCCGTGGGTCAGGTGGCCGCCCTGAAAGAGGTCCATCCCCATCAGGACGTCGCCGGGTTTCATCAGGGCTTGGTAGATGGCGAGATTGGCCGCGGCACCGGAGAGGGGCTGGACGTTGACGAAGATGTGCTCCGGGCGGACGTTGTCGTGGGCGAAGAGTTCGGCGCAGCGGCGCTGGGCCAGGCACTCCACCAGGTGGACGTAGTCCACGCCCTTGTAGAAGCGGCGGTCGGCGTAGCGGCGGTAGAAGGCCAGTTGCCAGGCCACGTCCCGCAGCCGCTCCTCCGGGTCGCGGGTCATCCGCAGGGGCGGATAACCCTCGGCGTAGACGTTCTGGAAAACGGAACCCTCGGCCTCCCGGACAGCCTTCGGGGCATAGGACTCGGAGGGGATGAGGATGAGTTTCCGGGCCTGACGCTCCTGCTCCCAGCGGATGAGGTCGGCCATAAAGGGGTCCAGTTCTTCCAGGTCACCGCGAAAGAGAAAATCGTTGGGCATAACAAGCCTCCGGTGATAGTTAATCGCCTTGAAACCCGCTTCAGATCCTGTGTTCTGGATCCATTCACTCACGCACCGGGCGAATTCCTCAAAGTCTTTCAGGCGCTCCTGCAGGTGCTGGTAGACCCTCCGGCGGCCCACCTCCAGGTATTTGTACCCTGAAGGTAAACTGACCACTGGTCAGCCAGGACGATGCTGGCGAGGTCCAGGCCGCTCGGATAGCGACCTGGAAGTTCCGCTCCACCGCGCTGACCAGAACGGGGTTCTGGACAAATTCCTCAAGCGTCAGAGGACGAATCTGTTGCAAAGCGCACACGGTTGGCGACAACCCTCAAGCGCGCTGTGATAGAGGTCGTGTAGCCGCAGACTTCCCTCGCGACTTTGTGTCTTCGTGGTTTACACTGGCCGGGGGCCGCGCTCAAAGGGCCGGGACGGCGTCGGCGACGGGCCGGAACTCCGAAGGGGGGCGCCACACCGGCTGCAGAACCGGGCGTCGGGGCCGGAGCGCTTCCCGCAGCGGGGGCAAACGATGGGGCGGGCCTCCGCCAGGGGCGCGCCACAGGCGGAGCACTTCGCTGCGCCGACGGGGTTGCTCACCCCGCAGTACGCGCAGATAACGTCTTCCTCCTCCAGCGCCCCCGCCGGTTGTGCTCCGACACTGGCGCAGTAATGCTCCACCGCTTGCCAGACCTGCTGGGGGAGGGTCAGGCCAGCGATGCTGCGGGCGAGGTCGTCTATGCGGGAAAGCAGGGAGAGGGGATTGATGAGGGCCATCAGACCGGTCTGGGCCAGGTCGGCGACGGCTCCCAGCCAGCGCTGCTGGCCCATCGTGACGCGGACGCCGCCCTCCACCCGGCTGATACCCAGCGTGAGCGCGCTCTGGGGCCCGCTCCAGTCCCAATCTCGCGTGGCGATCTGGACCAGGAGATGATCCCCCTGACCGACGCGCTGGGCCATCAGGCCGCCGGTGTTGAACTGAAGGACCAGCGCGTCGGCCAAGGCCTGGGGATCTATCTCTCCACGGTAGACTCGCTCCTCCATCGGGCCCTCCCGGAGAAAGTATACTCCCAGGAGGACAGAAGCGCAAGCGGAACTTTACTCCACGTAGATTTCCACCCGCTCGTTATCCTCCGAATCCTCCACTTCCACGATCTTCCCGGTCAGGCTACTGGTCAGGGCCTCCTCCAGTTCCTGCCAGTTGACGCCCGCGTCCGGAGCGAAGCGCTCTGCGATGCGCAGGCCCACTTTCACCAACTGCAGGGGAACGGTGACGTTGACCCTGCTCCGCCCGGACACGATATCGGTCACCTGGATGCGGAGGAAGCGGCCCTCGTGACGAGGGCCAGGGCCGCCGGCTCCGACTTTCTGCCCGATCGCGCGCAGGAGCGCAGCCGCCTCCTCTGCGGTGATCTTGCCCTCTTCCAGCATCTGGAGAATCTTGAGCCGTTCCTCTGTGGTCATTCTGCTGCCTCCGCTGGATAGAAGTCGCTGTAGCGAAAATATTCTCTTTTGGGACGGGGGTTCCCCCGCCCCTCTCCCGCCACTGAAGGTGACAGGACGATTTCCCCGGCCGGCTCCTCCGGCGCAGGGGCAGATGCCATCTGGTCCTCCATATAGACGATGGACGGGATAAAAGTGGAGGCCTGCATGGCAGCCCAGTGGAAGACCCCGCCCACCGAGCGAAGGAACATCACCAGAAAGACATGTCCCACCTGCATCGCCCCGGCTGCAGCCAGCGCGGCCAGGACAAGGGTAGTCAGGGCAATCAGGCTGTCGGTCACCATCATCACCAGCCGCCGGTTCCAGCGGTCCACGAGCGCTCCGACGAAGGGACCCAGAAAGACCTGGGGCAGGAGGGCCACCATCGTCGCCAGCGCCAGCACCGTCGCCGAGCCGGTGATCTTCGTCAGCCACCAGACCAGGGCGAACTGGACCAGCATGCTCCCGAAGAGGGAAAAGGCCTGGCCGGTCCAGATGGTGAAGAAGCGAGTAGCCCAGTTGGAGGGAAGAGACCGTTGAGCCATCATTTACCCCCTGCCGGAAAGGACTCCGACCGCAGCGCTGGCCGTTCCGCCTGTCCGAAGAAGGCCAACAGGAGCAGCGAAGCCGTCAGATAGGTGAGTCCCGTGGTCACAAAAAGGGGCGAAAAGCCGAACTGGGATTGAATCACTCCGCTGATGCCGGGCCCGAGGCTCTGCCCCACCGAGTAGGCAACGCCGATCATTGCTCCCACGGTCCCCCGCTCGTTCTCCCGTACTCGCTCCATTGCGAAAGCGGTGTAGAGGGGACCGGCCATGTTCATCAGCGTCGCCCGCATCCAGAAGGCCCCAATCGCCACAGGAAGGAGCGGGACAAATCCCAGAGTGAACAGGAAGGGGAGAGAGGCCAACTGGGTAAAGACGACGGTGCGGATCTTGCCCCATCGCTCTGCCAGAATGGGCGCCAGGAGCGTTGCCCCTCCCATCAGCAACTGGGAGACTGCGAAAGTCATTCCCAGGAGACTGTCGGAAATCCGAAAGCGCTCTTTGAAGAAGACGTTCAGGTACGGGATGAGCAGCGCCGCTCCCAGCGCAATGATGAGTTCAGGCACCAGCAGGGCCACCACGTCCCGACGGAGGGGAAGGTCCCGCAGCGAGGAGGGCGGACGATGTTCCCCGGCCGGACGGATTTTCCTCTCCCGAATCATCAGCAGAGGGATCAACGTGAGGGCCATCACTCCTTCAGCGGCCAGGAGGGTGGCCCGATATGCCGTTACACTTTCCGGATGGACCTGCAGCAGGATGCCGAAGAGGGCCGGGAGGGAACCACCGACGGCACTTCCCAGAAATCCCATTAGCAAAGAAAGGCCCGATTGAAGGCTGAAAAGCGTCGGGCGTTCGTCGTCGGTGGCATTCTCGGCCATAAAGGCCGGGCCAGCGGCGATGTAGAGGGCATTGCCGGCCCCGTAGAGGGCCGCGGCAACCAGTAGGGGCCAGTCCACTGGTGAGAGAGTTAGGAGCAGCGTTCCCGGAACGGAGAGGGCTGCACCCAGCACCATCGCCCATTTCCGACCCAACCGGTCCACCACGATGCCCATCGGCAGGCCGAGGACCAGGGCCGTCAGGCTTGTCGTGGACATCAGCAAGCCCAGGAAGGTTTTGTCGTTGCCGCGCGCCAGGATGAAGAGGTTCAGCAGCAGCATAAAGATTCCGTTCCCCAGCGCGCTGACGGAAACCGTGACCAGGAAGAGTTTGGCGTTGCGGCTTAATCCGGCCGCGCGGCGAAGTTGGCGAGCAAGGGGGTTCATATCGGACTCCGTGAGTGTGATGACGGAAGGCGTGTTCCGCGTTTCGGTCAGCGGCCCTCCAGGGCGGCGAGGAGTTCCGCGGCCTGTTCGGGAGTGATTTTTCCTTCTTCCACCAGGCGGAGCACCCGCAGGATTTCCGCCTCGGTGGCAGGAGGTCGGGAAGGTTCCGGGCGGCGGCCCGCGGCCCGCTGCCAGCGTCGTTCGGCCCGCTCGGCCTGCATCCGGGCCCGCTCAGCCTCCCGGCGGGCCCGCTCCGCCTCTCGTTCCGCTTCCCGTCGGGCCCGTTCGGCCTCCCGGCGGGCCACCTCCCGGGCTTCCCGGGCATACCGCTCCGCCGCCTGACGGGCCCGCTCCGCGGCCCGCTCCACTCGTCGGCGGATTTCCTCTTTGTCCACTGAACGAAGCGATTCCTCCAGCCGGGCCTCCAGCAGGGCCATCGCCTCCGAGATACGGGCTTCCACAACAGCCCCGATGTCCTCCAAACCTACCGCCCAGGTCTCCCACCGGGCCTCCTCGGCCACCTCCGGCACCAGGACAACGTGGCCCCCTGCGACGACCTCCAGAAGAGCCTCCCCGTTCCCCAGCGAGCCCGTCCAGATGCCCTCCCGCTCTGTGAGGACCAGACCCGGAAGGGTGGAGCGGACCCGCCCACCGGCGCGAAGGGCGAAGCGGAGGCTGGCGCTGGCGGGGACGACGATGCGGGCCGTGCTGCTGACGCCGAAACGATAGGTCGCGCCGGGGATGTAGGGAGGGCGCAGCCGCAGGTCGGACCCCACGCTCTCCACCGTCGCCCCGCCTCGCAGGCCCGCGGCCTGCAGGTCCCCCCGCACTGCGCGGACAGAAAGGGAGCCATCCACCTCCTGAATGCGGGCATCCCCGAAGACCTCACGGATGCGGACCTCTCCGGAGGCGTCGGACAGGGAGAGGTCGCCGAAGATTTCGCCCAGGGTCAGGGAACCGACCTGGCGCAAGATCCCGTCGCCGGAGACCGTGCCCACTGTCAGGGGGCCGGAGACCTCGCGGACCCGCAGGTCGCCCCGCACCGCCGCCAGGGTCAGACGGGCCCCCCGGGGACAGGTCAATTGGGCATCGGCAAGAAGGGTCAGCAGAACCGAATCCCCCTCCCGGCGGAAAGAGAGCATTTCCGCGTCGTCCCGCAGGGAGACAGTGATCCGGGGCTCATCGGTCCCCTGAACTGCCAGGTCGCCCAGGCATTCTTCCAAAACCACAACAGGCGAAAGGTCAGTTTCAAAGGTCTGTGTCCACATTTTCTCTTACTCGGAATCCTTTACTCCACAACAATGCGTCTGGGCCCGAAGGCTGTTTGGTCACTCTGGCGGGCCTCCCAGACGGAGAGGTTCCGCGGAGCGCGAGGCCGCTCTGGCACCCGCTGGCCTCGTCCGTCGGGGCGCTGCCCCGCCTTTCGGAACTCGCGCGGCTCCCAAACCAACGGAGTGAAGGGCGCGTTCTCTTGCAGCAAATTCCGGTACCCTTTGTAGTGGGCAACCATCTCCAGCCAGGTCATGGTCTCACCTCCTTTTCTGATTGGGTCTTGGGGGCTCTACAGCATCCGCAGGGCTTCTTCGGCGGTGATCTCCCGCCGGGCCAGCCGCTGCAGGATCTCCAGGCGCCGTCCTGCCGCCTCTTCTCGCTCCTCCCGCACCTCATACCCCAGCGCGCGGATGACCTCCTCCAGGCGGCTGCGGACGGTGGGATAGGAAAGCCCCAGTTCCTCCTGCACCCGGTTCAGTTTCCCCTCGCAGCGCAGGAAGAGTTCCACAAAGTCGGCCTGCTCCGGGGTGAGCGCCGCCAGGCGGCTGAGGGCGAACTGTCCCTCTATCGCCGTCCCACACTGGGGGCAGACCATCCGGGCGACGCGCAGTTCCTCGTGGCAGACCGGGCAGTGAGAGGGCGCTGGATACATCGGAACCTCCTCAAAAATTTTGAACTGACGCTTGAAGATTTTAATACAAGACTCAATTTTTGTCAAGAGGGAATCTGCTTGACTTTACCCGCATCTCAAAACCAGTCTGAAGGTTCGGGTTCCCCGGGCACCTGCAGCACTGGAGCACAGACCACCAGGCCTGTGGACATCCTTCAGAAAGCTGTTTTAGGCCACCTCTCACAGGCTAACCGTCTGTGCTCCAGGCTAATAGCCTGTGCTATGCGGCCTTCAGCATTTTTCAGATATGCTCTCAGGGGGCAGGGGGCGTCCAGAGGGTGGTTGGAACCGCCCGAATGGAGAGGCCGTTTTATCCCTCTTTTCCAGCTCCTTTCAGGCCCCTCTCAAAGTTCACGAGCCAAGATTTACGGGAGGGAGGTTCTGCTTCCCTCACCCCACCCCCGGCCTTTTAGGTCCCCCTCAACTTTGGCCCTTTTGTCCGTAGCGTTTTTGCAAGGGCCTCTGGCCATTTCCGCGGCCCCAAATAAAACGTTTTTATTTTTATTATTTTCGGTCGTCCCAACTCAGATTTTCCCTTCTTGACAAAATCCCCTCTCAGTGATAAACTTTGCGCCGTGAAATTTTCAAGCTGCAAAACAATGGGCCTATGGAGGACGCGCGGGAACACCGGGACGATCTAAGCATGCGCCTGCTGCGGCTGATGGGCGCGCTGCGTGCCCGCTTCGCGCGGGACCTGGCCCGCTACGGCCTGACCTTTCCTCAATACTTGACCCTCTGTTCCCTGGGGCGCGCAGAGGGCCGGGCCCTCCGGATGGGCGACCTGGCCGCAGCGACCCACCAGAGCGCCGCCTCTATGACCGGTATCGTGGACCGGCTCCTGGAGCAGGGCTGGGTGGAGCGCCGCCCCGACCCCTCCGACCGCCGTTCTGTGGCCGTGGTCCTCACTCCAGAGGGAGCCCATATGCTGGAGCAGGTCCAGGCCGACCGACACCAGGCGGTGGAGATGCTTCTCCGGACCCTCTCTCCCCAGGAGCGGACAGCGTTCTACGAAATTCTGGGGAAACTGCTGAAGGCCCTGGAGGAAGACATTCCGCAGGGAGGCTTTAAAGAATGAACTTTGGCTTATTACAGACGAACAGCCTGCGCTACGCAACTTTCGGCATTTTTCAGACACGGGCTAAAGCGCTTGGCACGTTCCCGCCATTTTAGGGGAGCAATTTGTCCTGCGACCCAGCACCCCTGGACAGAAACGTATGCGCCGACTGCTGAAATACCTGAAACCCTACCAGTTTTTTATTCTCACCATTATCGTCCTGCTCTTCGTTCAGGCCAACGCCGACCTGGCTCTGCCCGACCTGATGTCCCGCATCGTCAACGTGGGCATCCAGCAAGGTGGGGTGGATGAGGCCGTGCCTCGCGCTATGCGCCAGAGCACGATGGAACGCCTCTCCCTTTTCCTAACCGAAGAAGAGGCCGCAGGCCTGCGGGCCCAGTACGTCCGAGTGGACGCCTCCTCGCCGGACTTCGGCACGCTGGTCCGGCAGTACCCTGCACTGGCCCGGGAGCCCATTTACCTCCTCCAGCCCACCGACCCGGATGCCTTGGCGCGCCTTCAGACTGCCGTCGCCCGCGCGATGGTCCTGGTGATGGGCATAGAGCAGGTTCAGGCCCATCCGGAACAGGCTCGGGCACTGATGCCGGGGATAGCCGGTCTGGACCTTTCCAAACTGCCGCCGGGGACCGACCTCTTCGCCCTTCTGGCCCGGATGCCCGATGGGCAGCGAAAGGGCATTCTGGGGGCAGCCGACCGGCGGTTTGAGGCCCTGGGTGGGGAGAAGGCCCTCTTCCAGGCCGCCGCGCGCGCCGTCCGGGCCGAATACGAAGCCCTGGGGATGGACCTCCTCCGGCTCCAGAACGCCTACCTCCTGCGCGTCGGCGGGGAGATGTTGCTGGTTACCCTGCTGGCAGCGACAATGGCCGTCGTTGTCGGCCTGCTGGCCGCCCGAACTGCCGCCGGACTGGCCCGGGACCTGCGTCACCTCTTCTTTGAGAAAGTGATGGCCTTCTCCAGCGCCGAACTGGATCGCTTCTCCACCGCGTCCCTCATCACCCGCTCCACCAACGACATCACCCAGATTCAGATGGTCATGATGTTCCTGCTCCGGATGGTCTTCTTCGCGCCGCTGATGGGGATTGGAGCCATCGTCCGCGCTGCGGCGAAAAGTCCCTCTATGATGTGGGTCATCGCCCTGGGCGTCCTGGTCCTGCTTGGGCTCATCGCCGTCGTCTTCAGCGTCACCCTGCCGAAGTTCAAAATCATCCAGTCCCTCATAGACCGACTGAACCAGATTGCCCGGGAGAACCTCACCGGCATGATGGTCGTCCGGGCCTTCAACCGCCAGGAATACGAGAAACGGCGGTTTGACCAGGCCAACCGGGACCTGACGGAGACCTTCCTCTTCGTCAACCGGGTCGCCGTGGTGATGATGCCCGCGACGATGCTCCTGATGAACGGGCTGACCGTCCTTATCCTCTGGGTCGGCGCTCACCAGGTAGCCCAGGCGACCATGCGCATCGGCGATATGATCGCTTTCCTGCAGTATGCGATGCAGGTCTTCTTCTCCTTCACAATGATTTCTATGCTCTTCATTATGCTTCCCCGGGTGGACGTCGCAGCCCACCGGATTGCCGATGTGCTGGAGACCGACGTGAGCATTCGGGACCCTGAAGCCCCCCTCTCCTTCCCGGAGCCCTTCAAGCCGACCATAGAATTCCGCCATGTCTCCTTCCGCTATCCGGGCGCCGAGGAATACGTCCTGCAGGACATCACCTTCACGGTTCACGCCGGGGAGACGGTGGGCATCATTGGCACGACGGGCTCCGGTAAGTCCACCCTCATCAACCTGATCCCGCGGTTTTACGACGCAACGGAGGGGGAAATTCGCATCAGCGGGGTGGACATCCGCCAGGTCCGGCTGAAGGACCTGCGGGCCCATATCGGCTACGTCCCCCAAAAGAGCGACCTTTTCAGCGGCACCATTGCCAGCAACCTGCGCTTCGCCGACGAGGACGCGCCCGAGGAACGGCTGATGAAGGCCTTGGAGGTCGCCCAGGCCCACGACATCATCCTTTCCCGCACCGGAGACGACGGCCGCTCCCCGCTGGAGGCGGAGGTGGCCCAACACGGGGCCAACTTCTCCGGCGGACAGAAACAGCGGCTCACCATCGCCCGCGCGCTGGTCAAACGTCCGTCCATTTACATTTTTGACGACTGTTTCTCCTCGCTGGACTACCGAACCGACCGGCAACTGCGGCGGGCGTTGCGGGAGTACGTCGGCGGAAGCACGGTCATCATTGTCTCCCAGCGAGTGGCGACCATCAAGGACGCCGACTGGATTCTTGTGCTGGATGAAGGCCGCATCGTCGGCCAGGGGACCCACGAGGAACTGATGGCGACGTGTGAGATTTATCGGGAGATCGCGCTCTCGCAGTTGAAGGTCGCCAATCTGGAGGTGGGACGCGGATGAACGCCCTCGGATATTTCGTAGCACAGGCCATTAGCCTGCACCGGCAGGCCAGCGGCCTACTTGTGCGCCCTGCGACCCGGCGACCCTGTAAACTTGCGCCCCGCAACCCTGAGATTGCGACCGGAGTACAAAGATGAGTATATCCAACCTTCCCCATCGTCCCTCTGCTGACGTGCGCATTGGGCCAGGACCGGGGTTTCGTCCGGGTCGCCCCCTTGGTCCGGGCGGCGGGCCACCGCCTGGGATGATGATGCCGGTGGAGAAGCCCCGCGACTTCGCCGGAAGTAGGCGCAAACTGGTCGCCTACCTGGGCCCGTACCGGCTCACCATCCTGGCCGTCTTCGTCCTGGCTATCGGGTCCACCGTCTTCTCCATCTTCGGGCCCAAAATCCTGGGCACCGCCACGACCAAACTCTTTGAGGGGCTCGTCGCCCAACTGACCGGCACGGGGACGATAGACTTTGCCGGAATCGGTCGGATTCTGCTGAATGTTCTGGCGCTCTACGGTCTATCCGCCGCGTTCGGTTACGCCCAGGGCTGGCTGATGACGAACGTCGCCGTCCGGGTGTCCTATCAGATGCGCCGGGACGTGATGGAGAAAATCCACCGCATGCCTTTCCGGGCCTTTGACGGGACCCAGCACGGGGAAATCCTTTCCCGCCTCACCAACGATGTGGACACCGTCAACCAGACCCTCAACCAGAGCCTGATGCAGACGGTCACGTCCTTCGTCACGGTTGTCGGCATGCTGGCGATGATGTTCTCCATCTCCTGGCAGATGACACTGGTGGCGCTCCTGGTCATTCCGCTCTCTTCGGGCCTGGTCACCTTCATCGTCCGCAACTCCCAGCGGCTCTTCGCCCAGCAGCAGGCGCTCCTGGGCAAGGTGAACGGACACGTGGAGGAGACCTTCGGCGCACACATTGTGGTCAAGGCCTTCAACGGTGAGGAAAAGAGTCTGCGCCGGTTTGACGCGTACAACGAGGCCCTCTACGGAGTCTCGTGGAAAGCCCAGTTCATCTCCGGCATCCTGATGCCGATGATGCGCTTTGTGAGCAACCTGGGCTACGTGGGCGTTGTCATCGCCGGAGGCTACCTGGCCTTCCAGGGGCGCATCACCGTGGGCGACATCCAGGCCTTCACCCAGTACATCCGGGGCTTCACGGAGCCCATTATGCAACTGGCGAACATCTCCAACATCCTGCAGCAGACGGTGGCGGCGGCGGAGCGGGTCTTTGAATTCCTGGAGTCCGAGGAGGAGTCGCCCGACCCGGAGCAACCCGTCCGGCTGGAGGAGGTTCGCGGCGAGGTGGAGTTCCGCAACGTCCACTTCCGCTACATGCCCGACGCGCCGGTCATCCGGGGCTTCTCCGCCCGCATCCGGCCCGGACAGAAGGTCGCCATTGTGGGGCCCACGGGCGCGGGCAAGACGACGCTGGTCAAACTTCTGATGCGTTTCTATGATGTGGACGACGGGGCTATTCTGGTGGATGGCCACGACGTCCGCCAGTTCGCCCGCGCCGACCTGCGGCGGCTCTTCGGGATGGTCCTGCAGGATACCTGGCTCTTCAACGGGACGATTCTGGAGAACATCCGCTACGGTCGGGAGGACGCGACGGACGAGGAGGTGGTGGCGGCGGCCCGTGCGGCCCGGATTGACCGCTACATCCGGACGCTCCCGGAGGGATATAGCACCATCATCAACGAAGAGATGACCAACATCTCCCAGGGGCAGAAGCAGTTGCTGACGATCGCGCGGGCGTTCCTGGCGAACCCGCCGATGCTGATTCTGGACGAGGCGACCAGTTCGGTGGACACACACACGGAGTTGCTGATCCAGGAAGCGATGGACGAACTGATGCGGGGGCGGACCAGTTTCGTCATTGCCCACCGCCTCTCCACTATCCGTAACGCCGACCTGATTCTGGTGGTGCGGGACGGCAACATCGTAGAGCAGGGAACCCACGAGGAGTTAATGGCCCGCGGCGGCTTCTACGCCGAATTGTACAACAGCCAGTTTGA
>JANXAH010000068.1 GCA_025062415.1 Anaerolineae bacterium
CTGATTTCCAATCAGCGCCGACTCAAGTCGCCCTGGCCTGGGCCTTCGGCCTCCCGGTCGGCCTTCGCCGACCCTCCATCAGGCGTCAACGAAGGCTGACGCTGGGCACGAAGTGCCAGGGAAGGCTGATTTCCAATCAGCGCCGACTCAAGTCGCCCTGGCCTGGGCCTCCGGCCTTCCGGTCGGCCTGCGCCGACCCCTATCGGGCGTCAGCGAAGGCTGACGCTGAGCACGGAGTGCCAGGGAAGGCTGATTGCCAATCAGCGCAGCCGCGACGTTGTCGCCGCTGCAAAATTCGGTATAATACGCCCATCCCAATTCCAAGCGAGTCTCTCCATGTTCTACTACGGCTGCGACTACTACCCTGAACATCGTCCGGAATCCTTCTGGGAGGAGGATGCCCGCCGGATGCAGGAGGCGGGTTTCAACGTAGTCCGAATCGGCGAGTTCGCCTGGGCTCGGATAGAGCCGACCGAAGGTCGGTACGACTGGGACTGGCTGGACCGGGCCATAGAGGTCCTCCATCGCCACGGCCTGCATATTGTGCTGGGTACACCCACCGCCGCTCCACCCCCCTGGCTGGTGGCGGCCCACCCGGAAATCCTTCCCGTGGATATGTACCGCCGGGTCCGCCACGCCGGAAGCCGCCGCCACTATTGCCCCAACAGTCCCACCTATCAGGAATACACCCGTCGCATCGTCACCGCGCTGGTCCAGCGATACGGCGCCGACGAGCGGGTGATCGGCTGGCAAATAGATAACGAGTTTGGCTGCCATGATACGGGCCGCTGTTACTGCGACGTCTGCGCGGCCCGGTTCCGGGAGTGGCTGCGGGAACGTTACGGCTCCTTAGAGGCCCTCAATGAGGCCTGGGGGACTGTCTTCTGGTCGGCGATTTACCGTTCCTGGGACGAAATCCCTCTCCCCTGGGCCACTCCAGCGGATCACAACCCAGCACACCTGCTGGACTTCCTCCGCTTCGGCACCGACTCCTTCCGCAGATATCAGCAGTTGCAGATAGAAATCCTGCGAAAATATGCTCCCGGGCAGTTCATCACCCACAACTATATGCCCTTTCCCTCCCGGGAACTGGATTTCTACGAACTGGCGGCACCTCTGGATTTCGTCTCCTGGGATAACTACCACTTCTATGGAGCCACCCCGGCCCTGGTTGCGGCAACCCACGACCTCTATTGGGGGATGAAAGGCCACAATTTCTGGGTGATGGAGCAGCAGGTGAGTCAGGTGAACTGGGCACCCTATAACCCCGTGTTTCGGCCCGGAGAGGTGGGGCTGAAGGTCTGGCAGGCGGTGGCTCACGGGGCCGATGGCATCCTCTACTTCGCCTGGCGGGCGACGACCCGAGGGGCCGAAATCTACCACTCCGGTCTCCTGGACTACAGCAACCGTCCGACACGGGGTTACGAAGAGGCCCGCCAGATCAGCCAGGCGCTGGAGCGCCTGGCCCCCTACCTGGAGGGAAGTACTCCCTCAGCGGAGGTCGCTATTCTGCACGACTACGCCTCCCGCTGGTCGCTGGACATCCAGCCTCATAACCGGGACCTGGCCGACGGAGAGGCCTTTCGGCGCGCTCTAATGGGGCCGTATGAAGCCCTGTGGGCTCGTAACGTCCCGGTACATATCCTACGGGCCGTCCCGGAGACCGACCTGTCAGCCTACAAACTGGTCATCCTCCCAGCGCTGAACCTGGTGGGCACCGAACTGGCCCACCGCCTTCGGGAGTACGTTCAGAACGGCGGAACCCTCATCGCTACCGCCCGGACCGGCTTCAAAGACGAGTACGGGCAGGTGCCGGGTCAGCCTCCCGGCCATCTGGCCGAACTGATGGGAGTAGTTGTTGAAGAGTTTGACTCTCTGCCGCCAGAGCGCCACAATCAGGTGCAGTTTGTGGATGGCCCTACCGGCTCCGTCCCCGTCTCTCTGTGGATGGAAGTGCTGCAACCCAATGGGGCCCGTCCGCTGGCAATCTATAAGGAAGACTTCTATGCCGGGAAGCCTGCGGCGACGATTACAGCGTATGGCCGGGGCCGGGCCATCTACGTAGGGGTTCTGGCAGGGGCGGATTTCTATGGGGCACTGATGGACTGGCTGTTGCCCCAATTGGGGGTTCGGTCTCCCCTCTCAACCCCGGAGGGAGTGGAGGCGAAAGTGAGAATAGGGCCCCGGGGGCCGGTGCTGTTTCTCCTGAACCACAATGACCGACCCGTCCGGGTCTCTCTCCCCGTTCCGGCGACGGATTTGATCACCGGCGAACGGTGGGAGGGTGGCGAACTGGGCGCGCGGGAGGTCCGCATCCTTGGTGGGACGGACATCCTGTGACGTTCGCTGATGTTGGCTGAAGCGGAGGTGCGGCGGCGGCCCGCGTTTTTGGCGGGCCGCCGCCGCACCTTCTTTCTACCCCGCTCTCCTACGACCGCGGCGGGTTCAGGCTCCCGCTCCGAAACCCCTCCAGATCCAGCGCTACGTAGCGATACCCCAGGTCCCGCAAGCGACGGACGATGGCCGCACGCGCCTCCGGTGCCGCCAGGCGGTGGATCTCCTCTGGCTCCACTTCCAGCCGAGCCAGAGGGAAGTGGTCCCGGACCCGCACCTGGCGCAGGCCGAAGGTCTCCCGCAGGTAGGCCTCCGCAGCGTCTATCCGGGCCAGGGCCTCCGACGTCAGCGGGGTCCCGTAGGGAACGCGGGAGGCCAGACAGGCCATAGAGGGTTGGTCCCAGGTCGGGAGACCCAGTCCACGGGAGATAGCCCGGATGTCCGCCTTTGTCAGGCCGGCCTCCAGGAAGGGGGCCCGGACTCCCAGTTCCTCCGCAGCCCGAAGGCCAGGGCGGTAGTCCCCCAGGTCGTCCACATTGGCTCCATGGACGAGCACGGCCATCCCTTCCGCACGGGCAATCTCCAGAAGGCGCCCGAACATCACCCGCTTGCAGTGATAGCAGCGGTCGGGAGGGTTCGCGACGATCTCGGGGAAATCCAGCGCCCGGAAAGGGACTTCCATATGGCGGACACCCAGCAGACGGGCGACCTCCGCCGCTCGCTCCCGCTCCGCCGCCGGGGTCAGTTCGGAATGCAGCGTCAGGGCCAGGGTCCGCTCCGGGCCCAGAATGTCTCGGCAGAGGGCCAGAAGAAGGGTACTATCCACACCTCCGGAAAAGGCAACGGCCGCACTCTTCAGGTCGGCGATGATGTGGCGGAGACGATCAGAAATCCACGGGTTTTCCGTCATAGGCGTAGAGGAACAGTTGCCGAAGTTCGTCATAAGAAGGAGCCCGGACAGCAGTAACCATCTGGGTGTCGTTGAAGGCGTCGTCCACCAGTTTGTCCAGTTGGGCTTCGTAGGCCGCGCGCTCCACGCCCGTCTCCGCGACGGAGATAGGGCTGCCAATCTGGCGGGCCAGGTCCCGGATCGCCTGCGCAAGAGCCCGGGCTCCCTCTTCACCACCCGCCTGGGAGATGCCCAGCAGGTAGGCCAGTTCGGCGTACCGCTGGGGGGCCTCCCGCGCGCAGAACTCAATGGTATAGGGTAGGAAGATGCCGACCGCGCGCCCGTGGTGAACGTGGAAGCAGGCTCCCAGGGCGTGGCCCATTGCGTGGGCCATAGAGGCCATTGCGTTGCCGAAACCCAGGCCAGCGATCGTTGCCGCGTTGTGCATCCGCTCCCGGGCCTCCATGTCGGAACCGTCGGCCACCGCGCGGGGAAGGTACTGGAAGATGAGCCGGGCCGCCTGGATACAGAGGCCGTCACTGAGATCGTTGTGCCAGGTGCAGGTGTAGCCCTCTACGGCGTGGGTCAGCGCATCCATCCCGGTGTCGGCGGTGAGCCGGGGCGGCATCCCGGAGGCCAACACAGGGTCCACAATGGCCAGGTCGGGGACACTTTCCCGGTTTCCCAACCCCATCTTGCGCTGTTCCTCCGGGTCCGTCAGGACGATGGCCCAGGTGACGTCGGCGCCGGTCCCGCTGGTGGTGGGGATCGTGATGAGCCGCGCTTTCTGACGGAGCCCCAGCCGGACGAAGGGGTTGATCTCGGCGGGATGGAGGTCGGGGCGTTCGTAGAGGATCCAGATGGCTTTTGCGCAGTCCATCGCGGAGCCGCCGCCCAGGCCGATAATCCAGTCGGGCCCGAATTCGCGGGCTACTTCTGCGCCGCGCAGGGCCGTCGGCACCGACGGGTCGGGTTCCACTTCGTCAAAAACGCGCACCTCCAGCCCCGCCCGGTCCAGGTGCTGGCGGACCTGGTCCACGAGGCCCAGTTGGACAATGGTCTTATCGGTAACAATGAGGGCTCGGCGGCCCTCCAGTTCGTCCAACGCGTCCAGTGCGCCCTCTCCGAAGACGACTTGAGGGGAGACAAAGTACCACATAGGAGCCTCCAATGGCGAAAAACAGGGGTTTTTGGGGGGGGGGGGGGGGGGGCGCCCCCCCCGCCCCCCCCACCCCACCCCCCCCACACCCCCCCTCGACGCACACTTGGGGGTGTGGGGCCCCCCCCCCCCCCCCCCCAAAACCCCTTGCCCCCTGGAAGCCAGCGCGCTACGCCGCGTGCTGGCGGGCAAATTCAATGATAATCTGGGCCACTTCCGCCCCGACGCGCTCAGTGGCCTCCACAGTGCCTGCGCCGATGTGCGGAGAGCCGATGACCTGCGGGAGTTCCATCAGCCGCCGGCCCCGGTCCTTCTCCTCGTCCTCAAAGACGTCCAGCGCTGCGCCGGCGACTTTGCCACTGACGATGGCGTCGTAGAGGGCCTCCTCGTCCAGCGTTCCGCCGCGCCCGCAGTTGACGATGTAGACCCCCTTCTTCATCTTCTCAAACTCCGCGCGCCCAATCATATGATACGTCTCCGGAGTGAGGGGCACGTGGAGGGAGATGAAGTCGGAGCGGGCCAGCAACTCGTCCAGCGAGACCTGGGTGGCGCCGGGGACTTCGGTGGGGGTCCGGCGGTAGAAGAGGACGTTCATTCCCAGAGCCGCGGCCTTCTGGGCCACCAGTTTGCCGATGTTGCCGCAGCCCACCAGTCCCAGGGTTTTCCCAGCCAGTTCTATCCCCTTGCTGAAGGCCTTCTTCTCCCACTGTCCGGCCTTCATAGAGGCTGTCGCCTGGGGAATCTGACGCGCCAGCGCAAAGAGGTAGCCGATGGTCAGTTCAGCGACGGAGTTGGCGGAGGCCAGGGGGGTATTGCGGACCTCAATTCCTTTCGCCTCGGCATGTGAAACGTCAATGTTATCCACCCCCACACCGCCGCGGACGATGAGTTTCAACTTCGGGGCCTTGTCCATCACCGCCGCAGTGACCTTGGTGCGGCTCCGGACGACCAGGACGTCGTAGTCGGCGACGGCAGCCTCCAGTTCCGCCGCCGTGATGGTATCCCGGACGTCCACCTCAATCCCGGCCTGGCGCATCGTCTCCACGGCCTCCGGGTCTATGGGGTCGCAGACCAGGACTTTCATCGTTCACCTCCGTACAGGGTCAAGGGCTACAGGTCGCAAGGTCGCACATCACAGGGGCACATGTCGCAGGGCGCACGGTCGCACGTCGCGGGGGCGCAACCCTTCGGCGACTGCGACCTGCGCCCTACGACCTGTTACTGCAGCCCAAGGATATCGTTAATCTGCTCCAGGAGCCAGCGGATGTCGTCTACCGTTAGGTCGCCCATGTGTGCGATGCGGAAGCACTTCTCTTTGAGGTCGCCGTAGCCGTTGGAGATGATGGCGCCCCGCTTGCGCAGTTCCTGGTTCAGCCCCTCCACGCTGATGCCGCGGGTGTTGGTGATGTTGGTGACGGTGGGGGAGAGGTACCGCTCGTCGGCGAAGAGGGCGAAGTACTTGCGGGCCCAGTCCTGGACGATGGCGGCCATTTCCTGGTGGCGGCGCCAGCGGTTCTCCAGCCCTTCGGCAAGGATGTCGTCCATCTGCTTGTTCAGCGCCTGGATGATGCTGATCGCCGGGGTCGCCGGAGTCTGTCCTCGCTCGTACCGCTTGTCCATCTGGGCGTAGGCGAAGTAGTGGCCGGGGTGCTTGACCTTCTTGGCCCGCTCCCGCGCCCGGTCGCTGACCGCGCAGACCGTCAGGCCCGGCGGGAGGGCGAAGCATTTCTGCACGCCTGCGAAGCAGACGTCCAGTCCCCAGGCGTCAAACTCAATCTTCACCCCCGCCATACAACTGACGGCGTCCACCAGGATCAGCACATCGGGGTACTTTTCCCGGACGAGGGCCGCGATCTCCTGGACCGGGTTCATCACGCCCGTGGAGGTCTCGTTCATCGTGAGGGTGATGGCGTCGTACTCTTTCTTGGAGAGGGCCTCATCCACCATCTCGGGCGTGATGGCCTGCCCCCAGGGGACCTCAATTTTCTCCGAGGGGAGGCCGTTATCCAGGCCGATCTCGTACCACCGCTGGGAGAACGCGCCGCAGACGGTGAAGAGGATGGGTTTCCCGGTGGTGGCCTGGCGGATGGAACCTTCCATTACGCCAGTAGACGAGGAGGCATACAGGTAAACTCGCTGCTGGGTATAGAGGAGTTGCTGGAGTTTGGGGGTTACTTCCAGTTGGAGTTTGGAGTATTCCGGAGTCCGGTGCCCAATCATCGGAACTGCCTGGGCTTCCAGAATCTCCTTGCGCACATGGGTGGGGCCTGGGATGAAGAGTTTCGGGTACATTGGGCCTTACCTCCTTAACCGTTGTAGTGGACAGGGCCTTACGCTTTGGGGAGCCAGGGATATCCAGCCCGATAGAACATCCGCCGTCATTTTAGCGAGTTTGGGTGAAAAGTCAAGCGGCCGAAGGCCCGATGTTGACAAAAAAGGCGAACGGTGTAATATTAGGAATGAGTGCGGATGCCCTTTGACGCTAAAAGGAGGAAAAAGATGGCCCGTTGTCCTGAATGCAATGCTCTTCTCCCGATTCCTCCCGACATCTCCCTGTATGACCGTCTCTATTGCGAGGAATGCGGAGCCCTCCTGGAGGTTGTGAACCTGAACCCGCTGGAATTGGAGTACGTTTTTGAGTACGAAGACCTGGAGGACGAGGACTTTGAGGAATGGGAAGAGGAAGAGTGGGAGGAAGAAGAGCAAGACTTTTTTGAAGAAGACCTGGAAGACTTTGAGAACTTAGACGAAGAAGAAGAGGAATGGTAAGAAGGCCCTGATCTTCTCTCCGGACTGTTCCTGCTGACCTGTGCGTTATTGAACGGGGTTGGAAACAGCAGGCGTTCCCTCTGTTTCCAACCCCATTTCTATTGGGTTTCACCTTATACTGCTTGCAATAGAGGCTAATGGGTACTACACCAGCAGAACCGCTAACCCGATCAGCAGGGCCACCATCACAAGGGCAATAAGGCCGATGCGCCTCAAGTCCGCTACAACGTAGGGATATTCCTCTCTCAAGTCCGCTAAGGTTTTTGGACTCCGTGGCTCGGGCGCCGGAACAGGTGCTGCAGGCGCTTTTCCCCCCTCTTCCGGGCGGACCAACTGGGCCGCGGAGAGCCGCGGGCGTGTGGATTTTCTGCGACGAGCCTTCTTGCTCATTCTGCCTCCTAATCTATGGGATGAGTTCGGCAATAACCACAATCCGGTGCGTGTTGACCCTGTAGGGATAGCAGGAAATCAGCGTGAGCACCGGGGTACTGGTCGGATACATCACGCTGACGTCGGTGGGTTCCACGATGCGAATCTGGTTGACCCGATAGCGATAAACCTGACGGGCCGTATAGACTTCCACCACATCCCCGATCTGGACCTTCGGCAGGTCCCGGAAGATTTCCCCATAAATGTCGTTGTGGGCAGAGATGATACAGTTTCCGCGCTCCCCCGGATTAGCTGAGCCGATGTGATGTCCAGCGCCTCGTTTCAGGCTCTCCCAATCGTCCCCCTCCACTACCGGCGCGTCCACCCCGATAGAGGGGATGCGAATCCGGATCGCGTGCTCCGGCCCCGGCGTCGGGACCGGGAGCGGGGTAACGGAACTGACTAAGGGACGCAGGTGCTCCGGGATCGGAACCGGTTCCGACCGCCCCTGGGCGTCGGGCGGGGTGTGTCCGCCCGGCAGGACCGCCACCCGAATCAAGGGGGTGGGAGTCGGTGTGGGGACTGTAGCCATCTGGACCGCCCGGGCCTGCTCATTCAGTTCTTGCAACGTCTCCAGAGTTCCCAGAAGAACAATGACCAGACCGATCAGGGCGGCAATTTCCAGAATCAGGAGTGCCTTGTCCCGGACCCAGGCCCAATTGACCCGTCGCGATGGACGGGGCTCTGCTTCCACTTCCACTGGACGGGCCCGGAACCCCGCGCTGGCCCCTTCGTCGGCATAGTTCCGGTGACCTCTTGGCAGAGGGGGGAGTCTGCCCTCCAACTCATCTGGGGCCAGAGGGTCCCTGGGCCAGAGGTCCCCCCTCATTTTTCTCAGCCGTTCCAGGCGCGCCTGGGCCTTCCGAAGGCGAAGAATCTCCTCCAGTTCTTCTATAGACAGTTCGTCTACCGTCCGCCGGTCGCGCATCCTATCCCAACCGGAAGAACCAGCGGGCCAGTTCGGCCCCCCAGACCATCGTGATCCACCCGCCGATAATCAGAAACGGCCCGTAAGGGACCGGGTCCCGCAGGGATCGCAAGCGGCTGAGGAGCAGGAACAGACTCGTGACCCCGCCCGCCAGAATCGCCAGGAGCAGGGCAACGATCACGTTGGGGAACCCCGTGACCAGTCCAATAAACGCGGCCAGTTTCACATCGCCGCCTCCCAGGGCCCCGGGGCCAACGAGCCAGTTGCCCAGAAGAGCCGCCGCCATAAAAAAGATATATCCTACAACGCCGCCCAGGAGAGCACTTTTCCAAGTGACGTGGTCCGTAAAAAAAGAGCCCACGATGGCCAGGGCCATCGCAGGAAGCGTCACCACGTTTAGAATCAGGCGCCGTTCCAGGTCTGTGATGGCAATGAGCATAAAGACAGTGGTATAGAGGGCAAGGAAAAAGAACTGGGAGGTAAACCCGTATCGCTGGTACAGGAAACCGTAGAGGAAAGCCAACCCCAGTTCCACCAGGGGGTAGCGCAGAGGGATGGGAGCATCGCAGGAGGGACAATGCTGCTGGCGAGTGAGAAAAGCCAGAAGCGCAATCCACTGGTACAGGGGACGCCGTCGTCCACAATAGGGACAATGCGGCCGCTGGGGAAGCCGCCTGGCCGGCAGGTCCGTCCCCAACCGATTGATCACTGCGCCCACGAGAATTCCCGCCAGGAGCACCCATCCCATCGTTCGTCTCCTGGGAGGCCATTATACACGCAGGTGGCAGAACGCGCCAGAAGCCCCTTCAGCGGGGCATGCTTTTGCAAATGGGCGGAAAGGTGTATAATCTAAACAAAATCTGCCCCTGTTCGCCATCATTGAATCGCTGGAGGTGCCATGATGAGTACTCGGCCCAGAGTTCCCCCCGGGCAGGTTGTGACTCAGCAGTTCCCTGTTCTCCACTATGGGCCCGTCCCCCGTTACGAGAGTATGGAGAACTGGGACCTCCGAATTTTTGGTGCGGTGGAGGAGGAGGTTCGCTTTACCTACGACCAACTGACTGCTCTCCCCACGACCCGTATCGTCGCCGATATTCACTGCGTCACCGGATGGTCCAAACTGGACACTGTCTGGGAGGGGATTCGCTTCCGGGACCTGCTGGCCTATGTTCGGCCCCTCCCCGGCGCAGAGTATGTCATCATCCACGCCGAGTATGGGTTTACCACCAACCTCCCCCTCCGGCGCCTGATGGCCGACAACGTCCTGCTGGCCTGGAAGTACAACGACCAGCCGCTGACCCCGGAGCACGGTTGGCCCCTGCGGCTGGTGGTGCCCGACCTCTATTTCTGGAAGTCGGCTAAGTGGGTGCGGGGGATTGAGTTCTCCTTTGAAGACCGACCCGGCTTCTGGGAGCGGGCTGGTTACCATAATGAAGGCGACCCCTGGCTGGAACAGCGATATGCGGAAGGGAGACGCAGATAAGCGCAGATGGATATGGACTTTTCCAGAGATGTTCAGGGACCTTCAGTCCCCCTCCTGCCTCCGAGGTTCGGTCGGCGGTTCGGATGGGGAGTGATCTCGCTGCTCCTTCTGTTGACGGCCTGCCTGCCTGCGCCACCCTCTTCCCTTCCCACCGAACCTGCTTCCACCCCCACTCCCCTGCCTACCTGGACACCGTCTCCCGTTCCCCGACCTTCGGTCACTATGCTCACCCTCTGGGTTCCAGAGGACCTGAATCCTTATAGAGAGGACCCTGGAGCGGTTCTGCTGGCCCAGCGGCTGGCGTCCTTCAGTGAGGCTCATCCCGACTTTCCGGTCCAAGTCATCGTGAAAAAGAGCCGGGGACGGGGCGGGGTGCTGGACTTTCTCCGCACGGCCTATGCGGCAGCCCCCTCCGTGCTTCCGGATCTGGTGGTCCTGGACCTGGGGGATTTCCGGGTGGCGGCCCAGAGCGGGCTTCTGCAGCCGATAGATCCCTGGCTACAGGAGGAGAGCAACGGACCCCTTCCTCTTGCCGACCTCTACCCCTTCGCCCTGGAGATGGGGAGGGCAGGGGAAAAGGTCTATGGGCTTCCCCTTTCGGCAGACCTGGAGCATCTGGCCTACCGTCCTGCGCAGGTAGCGGCGCCGCCCGCTTCCTGGAAGGAGGTCCTTTCCGCTCCCACCTCACTGATTTTTCCAGCGCTGGGGGTTGCAGGTGATGTGGATAATTTCACGTTGGCCCAGTACCTGGCCGCCGGAGGGCGGCTCATAAACGACGCGGGCGAACCGATGGTGGACGAAGAGCCTCTGGGGGAGGTACTGGAATTTTATGCCCTGGCCGTTGAGAGGGGCATCATCTCCCCCCAACTGGTCCTCTCCCTTCCCGACGCCCGAGCCTGCTGGGAACAGTTCCTTCTGGGGAAGGCTGGGATAACAGTCGTGGACTCCCGTCAGTTCTGGACCGAGGAGGTGGGGGGAGACGTGGAACCCGCTCCCTTTCCTACCCGCGATGGACACCCTATTGCGCTGGTCGGAGGGAGCATGTTGGGACTGATCACGGGCGATCCGGAACGTCAGAGGGCAGCGGTAGACCTGATGGCCTGGTTGCTGGAACCGACCTGGTATGGAGGATGGACACAGGCCACCGGGCGTCTTCCCGTCGTTCGGGGGGGATTGGAGGCCTGGGCGATGGGGATGGAGCGGCGGGTCGTGCTGGCGACCCTGCTGGAAAGCGCGCGGGTTCCGCCCCCGGCTTCCGTCCGAAGCCGGGTGGGGCCGGCCCTCCAGCGCGCGGTGGAGGCGGTGCTGACGGGGGAGATGAGTCCCCGCCAGGCCGCGGCCGAAGCGGCCCGCTGAGGTGCTGGGGCCTGGGGGGGGGGGGGGGGGGGGGGGGGGGGGCCGCCCGGGGCCCCCCCCCCCCCCGCCCCTCCTCCCCCTCACATCTCCACCACCAGCACTTTCGGAAAGGGCGTCAGG
>JANXAH010000236.1 GCA_025062415.1 Anaerolineae bacterium
AGCGGCGGCTCTATGGCTTCTTCGGAGAAGTCCGGGACGTCCGCCAGGACCTGGCGCGTCCGCCGCAGGACCTCGCGCGCCTTTTCGGCGTCCAGTCCCTGGGCCAGCAGTTGCTCCGCGGGCGGCGGCGCGATGTCCACAAAGAAGAAATCCGTCATTTCCACCACATCCGTCAGATGCTTGATGCGCTCCTGAATCAGGGGGACAATGCGCCGCAGCACTGCACGGGTCTCCGGTGGGCAGGGCGTGGGGACCAGCCCCGCCTCCTGCCAGAAGGGGAGCAGCCGTTCCAGCAGTTCCTCGTGGGAGAGGCTGCGAATATAGACGCCGTTCATCCAGTCCAGTTTCTCGTAGGAAAAGGACGCGGGGGCCCGGTTGACCCGATAGAGGTCAAAGCGCTCTATCAGTTCTTCCCGGCTGAAAATCTCCTGCGTCTCCCCCTCTCCCGGCGCCCAGCCCAGCAGGGCCAGAAAGTTCAGGAGCGCCTCCGCAAGATACCCCTGCTTGCGGAACTCGGTGATGGACGTAGCCCCTTCCCGCTTGGCCAGTTTCTTGCCGCCGGGCATCGTCACCAGCGGGACATGGCAGAAGACGGGCATCTCCCAGCCCAGGGCCTGGTAGAGCAGGACGTGTTTGGGGGTACTGGGGACCCAGTCGTCCCCCCGGATGACGTGGGTGACCTTCATATAGTGATCGTCCACCACGACAGCCAGGTGATAGGTCGGGAAGCCGTCGGACTTCAGCAGGACCTGGTCGTCTATGGTGGCATTTTCAAAGGAGACCTCTCCCCGGATAATGTCGTGGAACGTTGTCCGGCCGGTCAGGGGGACCTTGAGCCGGATGACGTGGGGTTCGTCGGGGGAGATGGTGCCCGGCGGGAGATACCGGCAGTGGCGGTCGTACATCGGGGGCTGACCGCGCGCCCGCTGGGCCTGCCGAACCTGTTCCAGTCGCTCCGGGGAACAATTGCAGCGGTACGCCCACCCCGCGGCCACCAGTTCCTCCGCAATCTGCTTGTAGAGGGGCAACCGCTCCGACTGGATGTAGGGCCCGTAGGGCCCGCCGACAGCGTACGCTTCGGCGTTCTCCACTCCCGCGCGCTTCAGTTCCTCCAGACCGGGGCCCTCGTCCCAGTCCAGCCCCAGCCAGCGCAGACCCTCCATAATGACGGGAATTGTCTCCGGGCGGTACCGCTCCCGGTCGGTATCCTCAATCCGCAGGATGAACTGACCGCCCATCTTGCGGGCGAAGAGCCAGTTGAAAACGACGGTTCGGATGTTGCCGATATGTGGCTCCCCTGTTGGACTGGGAGCAAAGCGAACCCGAACGCTCACGCATACACCTCCACAGAACAGGATGGCCTTATCAAAGGAAACGTGCGTTGGTATTATATCACGCCTTGGGAATGCGCTCAACCACGGTGGATACCCGAGTGTGCCCTAAATGGGTCGGGTGTTGGTCAGCCGCCGCTGGGTGAGGAAGATACCCTCTGACACAAATCTGACAGGTTTTGACAGTCCCGCGCGCATAGAATAAGGCCCGCCGTCCATCAGATACGCTATATGAACGTTCAACGCCCTATGCCATCTTCCCGCGTCTCCGGCTTCTATAACTGGCCCCTCCAGGAACGCCTGGAGTGGGTGGCCCGGTGGGCTGGCCTGACGGAAGAGGAAGTCGCCGTCCTGCAGGGCGATGCGGGCTTCTCCGTTGAGCAGGCCGACCGGATGATTGAGAATGTCGTCGGCCGCTATGCCCTGCCGTTCGGCATCGCTTTGAACTTCCAGGTAAAC
>JANXAH010000238.1 GCA_025062415.1 Anaerolineae bacterium
GGGTTTTGGGGCCAAAACAACCGGGGTTGGGGCGCGGGCCCACACCCCCCCCCCCCCCAAACCCCCACCCATTTCCCCTCCCCTCGCCCGCTTGCGGGAGAGGGAAGGGGTCGGGGGAGGGGTGAGGTTTCCGCCCGCCGCCGCAGGCGAGCGGGAGAGGGGAGGGGACAGGGGGTGGGGTGAGGGCGAAGAACGGCGGATTGCCGGGCAATTTTTTAAGTCGCAATATCGGCCTGTGTCCGGGTTAAATTTTTAAAGTTCATCCAATCAGCGCCGACCGTCCCTTAAGCATCGGCGCAGACCGACGCCCGGTGCGAAGCACCCAGGAAAGGCCGATTTCCAATCAGCGCAACAGCATGCCGAAAGTTTGTCTCATTGGCTGTTAGCCCGTACTCTGCAGGCCTGACAACCTACGCTACGCTCCAGGCCAGCGGCCTACGTTACAGGCCCTCTCCGGCCTGCGCTGTGGATGACGGTGCGCGTCCTGTCGTTACGCAGGCTTCTGTGTTACTCCGCGCCTACGCGGCGAAGCGGCCTTTTTGCATTTGCAGAGGACTCCCAGCGGACGGCGCTTCTTCTGGCTAGAAAGAGCCTCTGGGACAGCGGTCTTTCCGATCGTCGCCCCCGGCCTCCGAGCCCATCAGGGCGGATAGGCGATGGTGTAAATGTGCCGGCCACCGCGCAGGGGGCCCTTCAGCACAGCCTCAATCTCCGCCGGATCGCGCATGGAGACCTTGTCGGCTGGCGGGAGTTTCCCCGGCGGGAACCGTTCCAGGATGTCGTTGATGAGCCGCACCATGTAGTCAAAGAGGGCATTCAGGCCCGCCTCGGCCTTGGCGGGGTCCGCCAGGGAGGGCTTGCCCAGTACCCCCTCCGGCGTCATAATGACCTCCAGACCGCCGAAGCCCACCTGCTCATGCCCCTTGATCGGTGCGTGGTAGACATCGCCACCTTTGTCCACGTGTTCAGGGGGCAAAAATCCGTGGGGGTCCGTATCCACGGCCTTTTCCAGTTTGATCATTTCCGGGAACAAGGCCATAGAATAGGAACACTCGGCCTCGTCCGCGTGGCGGAAGGGAGTCTCAAAGGGCCCGCCATGGGCCTTGTCCTTCAGGTAATCGTGGATCACAGTGGGCCAGTGCAGCGAGATCAGGATGCACGGCACCTGGTACTTCTTGGCAAACTGGTGGAGGGCGATGGGAATGACCTCCTCCTGCCCGTGACCGTTGAGGAGAATCTGTTTGCGGAACCCCGCGTTCCAGAAACCTGCAATAACAGCCCGCAGGTAGGCAATAAACGTGTCCTCTGGGATGACGATGGTGCCCGGCATGCCCAGGTGGTTCTGCGGGTGGGAGCCGTACCAAATGGGCTCCGCGACAGTACAGCCTGTCGCCTGGGCGACCATCTCGGCCATCCGGGTGACCAGGAAGGTGTCCTCCCCGAAGGGCTGGGCATCGCCGTGACACTCCGTGCTCCCGACCGGGATAATGAGGATGTCGTTGACCTTCAGCCGCTCCTCAATCTCCGCCTTGGTCATCGTCTGAAAGTAGATACCCGTCGGCTTATCCATATGGCCGCCCGGTGGCGGCAGTTTCCACTTACTCATAGTGCCACCTCATTCTCCGGGTTTGGAAGTTTGGGCGGCAGCAAAGCCGCCGCCCAAACGCTTCCCAGCTTACGCGTAGGGAATCCGCAGGGCCGGGTCACCTAGCATGGTCTGCTTCGCTACGGCGGAGTACTTGTTCATCAACTCCACGACGAAGGCAGCCAGATCGGCCATACTATTGCCCACGGCAGCGCCAGTGCGCTCCCCGTGAGCGCTGATGACAGAGTTGCCCGTCTTCAGGTGGACCGGCGCAGCCACGCGGGCGATCTCCGGAGCCTCGTAGACGCGGATGAAGCCGCCCGATCCCGGCGGGTTGTCGGTGTGGATGTCAATGTGGGCCTTCACGGCCGCCCGCAGCGCGGCGATCATGGGGAGTTGCAGGTCGCGGACGGGGTTGATGCTATCGGCCCCCAGGTCCTCCAGCACCTTGAAGGCCGCCGGGTTGGAGTAGCCCATGTGCGCCGAGGCCTTGAAGATGATGTCCTTTGGCAGGAAGCCGTCCTTGCGCATCCGCCCCACCAGCCAGAGCAGCCCCTCGTCGTAGATGACGAAGCCGCGGCAGCCGATGTCAATGCCGCGCCGGATGTCCTCCACCGCGCGCAGCAACTGTTCCATCCCTCGGAGCCGGTAGCCGATGCGCATCCCCTGGGGGGAGAGGGCTGTCGCGCTGGTGTCGTAGGTCGCCCGCGGGCCAACGGAGAGGAGCAACTCCGCGCCGTACTCGTGGCACAGCCGACAGTATTCCTTCAGTTCCTGCCGCGTGTGCCGGAAGATCCCGTAGGTCTCCGTCACCCGGTTGATGGTGATGCCCAGCTTGTCGCTGGTCTCCAGCAACGCCGCGAGGGCCTCGGCAGAGTTAACCGTCGGCACCTCAATGCGGAAGACCGCTCCATCGGGGAACCGGGCCTCCGATGTGGGAAGGTCCCAGAGGTCCCCTTCGGGCAGACCCAGTTGTTTGACATAACGCCGGATATCCTCAAACACCTTGAACCTCCTTAGGTAAGATTTGCTGGATTTATCTATTCATAATGTTGCGGGAGCGGGGGGCAATAGACCCATACCAGTTTCAGCGGCTCGTCGCCAATATTCTCCAGCCGGTGTTTCTTCCCCGGCGGGGTGTAGATGGCCGTCTCCGGGCCGATCTCCCATTCCCCTTCGCCCTCCACAACCAGTCTGGCGCGCCCGCTGATGATGAACATCACCTCTTCGGACTCCTCGTGAACGTGGTCCGGGATCATGCTTCCTACAGCGGTGACGTTCAATCCCATAGAGACATTTCGGGTGTTCACCGTCTTAGGAGCAAGGAGCAATTTGGAAACACGCTTGGGAATTCGCTCCTCACCCTCCACCTCTGCGGCATTGACAAAGAACCGTTTTTCCATTGTTCCTGGTCCTCCTGTGAGCAATCTATCTACACTGACCGGGATTGTCAGTGCAGTGGCCTTTCACATATGCAGGACATGGGCCGAGATGGCGGCCGCGGCTTCCATCAGGGCCTGGGCGATTTCAGAAACCCGCTCCCAGGTCATCCGCTCCACCGGGCCCGGCATCGCGAGGGTGGCGACGACATTCCCGAAAACGTCGCGGATCGGCACGGCGACGGCCCGGATGCCCGGCTCAAACTCCCCGTCGTCAATCCCATATCCCCGCCGCCGGGTTGCCTCCAGTTCCTCCCGAAGCCGCTGGGGACAGGTAATGGTCTTCTCCGTGCAGGCCGGAATGGGCTCCTTCAGCAGGGGCTCAACGACCTCCTGGGGAAGGAAGGCCAGAAAGATTCTGCCACTGGCAGTGCAGTGAATAGGCAGGTGGGTCCCTACCCTCGTGGCAACAATCAGCGCATGATTGCCGTAGATGACCTCAATGGATAATACGTGTCCCTGGTCAAAGATGCCCAGGTCGCAGGTTTCGCCAAAGCGGTTGACCAACTGCTCCATATACGGGCGCGCGACGCGGCGAAGGTCCAGGTTGCGCAGCGCCCGCAGCCCCAGGTCCACCATTCGGATGCCCAGACGGAAACGTTCTCCATCGGCGGTCCGCTCCAGCAGGCCGTGCTGGAGCAGGGTCATCATAATCCGGTGAGCCGTCGCTTTGTGCAGGCCGGTGGCCTGAGCGACCTCAGTCACCCCCCGTTCAGGGTGCTGATCGTCAAAGGCCATCAGAATCTG
>JANXAH010000091.1 GCA_025062415.1 Anaerolineae bacterium
CCAAGGCGGTTTTTTTGGGATATGTTCTGACCTCCTGCCTAAAAGGGCCAAACCTGGGGGCTTTGTTCCTCAGCCCACCCCCCGGGCGCCCGGGGCCCCCCCCCCCCCGGCCGCCCCGGCGGGCGGCGCCCCCCCGCGGGCGGGGGCGGGGGGGCCCCCGGGTGGGCGGGGGGGCGGGGGGGCCCCCGCGGCCCGGGGGGGGGGTGAGGAACAAAGCCCCCAGGTTTGGCCCTTTTAGGCAGGAGGTCAGAACATATCCCAAAAAAACCGCCTTGGGCAGGGCCGAAAAAGACAAAAAAGCGTTTTTCACAGCGGCAGCGAGGCCGTCTCTGTGAAAAATCTTCTTTTTAGGCGAGAAACCCTTTTCGGCTACCGTAAATTCTCCACCGGAGGTATAATACCGACAACCCCGAATCGGTGGACCTCCGTGCGATCCCTGGGGCTATCCTCAAACATTCTCATCGCTCTGGCCCTGCTGGCCCTCTGGGCCGTCGGCCTGCGGGGGCTGGGGGAGGCCAGTTTTTGGTACGACGAGATTTTCAACGCCGACCTGGTCCTCAACTACACGTTGGGCGAAATGCTCACGGTCCTCCGCACCGCCCAACCCTACCCGCCCCTCTATTACCTGCTGCTGAAGGGATGGGGGAGCCTCGTGGGTGCCCGCCCCTACGCTCCGGGCCTGGAGCCCGCAGGTATGCTGGAGTTCCTCCTGCGTTTTCCCAGTCTTGCGGCGACGGTCCTCGCGCTGGCCACCGTCACAGCGCTGGGCCGCCGGGCGGGGCTGAAGGAGGCCTGGGCGATTTCCCTCTTCCTGGCCCTCCACCCCACTACGCTGGAATATGCGCGGGACGCCCGGATGTACCCTCTCTGGGTGTTCCTGCTGCTCCTGGCCTTGCTGGGTCTGGTCGGGAGGCGGTTCTGGCTCTGGGGGGTGGCAGGAGCAGCGGCGCTTCTCACCCACTACTTCTCTCTCTTCCCCCTCGGCGGAGCCCTCATTGTAGAAGTGGTCCTTCTCCTGGGGAAGGGCCGACCTCGCCCGACCCGAAACCATCTCCTCTGGCTGGGATTCCCCTTTCTACTGGCTGGGCTCTGGGGCCTCATTGCTCTCCCGGTGACGTTGGGGTTCGGGAGTTTCGCCACCGGTGCCCCGCCCACGCTCTCCCTCTTCCTGGAGGAGATGGGAGGCCTCCTCACAGGCCGCGGCGTCCTTACCCCCCTGGGCTATGTGCTGCCCTTTGCCTGGGACCGGGCCCTGCTGGCCGCGGGGGTCGCCGGACTGGTGCTGCTGGGATGGAGGCGCTCCCGTTCCGGTGTACTTCTCTTCTCCACCTTCCTGTTCGGCGCGATCCTGCTCTTCCAGTTCTGGCAACTCCGGCCCGTCCACCACGCCCGCTACCTGGTTTGGACTCTCCCGCTGGCCGCGATAGGGTTGGTGGCGGTGGTGGAGGTGCCCCTTCGGGCCCTCCAGGACCTGCTGCGGGAAAGCCACACGACTTCCACGCCTGCTGATCGTTTCACTCCCCATCCTAACGGGTCCGGGGAATGGGGAGCCACCTGTCGGAGTGACTTCGCCGCCGTCCGGAAAGTGCGGACCTCCGCTCTGGGAGCCCGCTGGGCTATGATGGCCCTTGTCCTCCTGGCCCTGGCGTGGGAAATCCCGACGACCGGGCGATTCCTCGCTGCGCCGCGCACTCTCTGGTACCCGGACTTTCGGGGGGCTGTGGTCCATCTGAACCATCGGGCTGGGCCGGAGGACCGGGGAATCGCAGTGGCCGCGCACGCGCTCCAGGTCCTGCGGGTCTATCGGACCTCGGTCCCCTTCACGGCAGGGCCGGAGATCGGCCAGCGCCTTCGGCCCGACGAGGGCGCCCGTCTGCTGGAGGCCCATCGTCCGGCCGGGGAGGGGCGCTACTGGGTTCTGCTGTACCAGGACGACGCGGTGGACCCCGGAGGCGTGGTCCTGGGGACGCTGGAGCAGGCCGGGGGATACCGAGTGGAGATGGTCTATACGCGTGAGGCGCGCCTTTTCGCCTACGCGCTGCCCGACCCGCGCCCGTTTCAACCCCTGGCACCGGAGCGGAGTGTGGATGCCGTTTTCAGGGGAGGAATTCATCTTCAGGGGGCTTCCATCCACCGGGAGGAGCGGCTGGTGCCCGTCTACCTCTTCTGGGAACTCACGGCGCCCCAGGCGCGCTCTCTCGTCGGAGCGGTTCACCTGGTGGCCCAGCTGGGGGAACGGCCCGTCACCCAGTGGGACCGGCCCGTGCTCAACGAATACTGGCCCCTCCCGCGGCTGCCCGTCGGGGAGGTCCTGCCGAACAGGTACGAACTGCTCCTCCCGCCGGACCTGCCGCCGGGGACTTACCTGCTTTACGCACTCCTCTACGACCCGGTCACCGGGGAACGGCTGCGGACGGAGCGAGGGGAAGAACTGGTCCCGTTGGGGGAACTGCTGTGGCCGTAGGCAGAGGATATGCCCGGCACTCCGGAACAGAGGGGCCGAAACAATCCGCAAGGGCCTGGAAAGTTTCGGATATCTGTTTATGAGATTTCCTCACCCACTCCCGGCGGTCTCGCCGCCCCCTCCCCTCAACTTTGGCCCTTTGGCCCGGAGCGCCTCTGCATGGGCTTCTGGCCTTCCCTGCGGCCGCCAGAGGCAGTTTTCGGAGATTTTCCTGCCCCCCCTTCCCGAAAAAGGCCGAACTTCAGGGGAGGGGACAAAGGGAGGGGTGAGGCCTCTTGCGGCGAAGCCACTGCAACGGAAATCTTGAGTTACTTCAGCAGATTTTCGGGAATGTGTTGCCCCAGCGAACTTCGCCGGACGGTTTCGGCGAAGGCCTCGGCAGGGATCACTCCGGTCTCCTGAAGGAAGGTCCACAGCGCGTAAACCGCTGCGTTGCGTGCGCCAGCCCTGCCCCGGAAGTCCCGTACCCGCACCTCCGCCCCCGTCTCCGGCACCGGAAGCGACGCGTCCAGCCAGAGGATGCCTCCGGCCATTTTCCGGATGCGCTCCCGCTGGTTCTCCAACCCGTCTGCAGAGGTGATGACCACTGCGTCGGGCTGGGTGACGCCGTGGTAGAAGATGGGGGGACGGGAAAGGACGACCTCGGCGGTGGAGAAGCCCACCCCTACGGTGACGGGGTAACTCCCCTTCTTGGTGGCGTGGAGGCCCGCAGCGATGGCCGTCTGGGCCAGCAGTTCCGCCGCCTGCTGGACTCCCTCTCCTGCGGAGCCGCCCAGGACCAGCGCGTACCGCCCCTCCAGCGGGGACGTGTACCGGACCTCCACCGGCTCCATATCCAGAAGGGAGGATGTCTCCCTGGGGACGGGGCGGAAGGCGGGCCGTGAGGGACGGGTCCAGACGCCGGGCTCGTACCCGGCTTGCTGGGCCAGTTCCTTGAGCCGCAGGTCTGGGTTCATCTTTACACCGTAACTGACGCAGATTTCCAGCACCTCCACCAGCGCGAACCCCTCTGTTTCCAGCGCCTGCCGGAGGACGTCGGAGAAGTCCCCCAGACCGACGACGCGCGCGGCGAAGGGGGCACCCGCGTCGTGGACCAGCCGGGGAAGGTCGTGGTGGGGGAAGGGGTAGCCCTGGGGAGTCAGGACGGTCCGGAATCCCTCCGGAGTCAGGCCGCTGGGCTGGCCGCCTGTCATCCCGTAGAGCATGTTGTTGTGGACAACGACGGTCAGGTCCACGTTGAGCCGCGCGGCCTCCAGGATGTGCTGTAGGCCGATGGTTGCGCCGCCGTCGCCGATGTAGACGACCACTTTCTTCTGGGGCGGGAGGGCCATTGCCATCCCCGCCCCCAGCGCCACCGACCGCCCGTGGAGGCCGTGGACGGTGTGAGTGGCGAAGTTGCCGTCCACAATCCCGTGACAGCCAATGTCGGTCACTAAAACCACGTCCAGCGGCTGAACGCCGATTGCCTCCAGTGCCTTCACCGTGTTGCGGACGATGAGGTGATGCCCGCAGCCCTTGCAGAAGGGGAGTTCGGGGTCGGTCAGAAATCGGCTCATCGGACAGCCTCCGCGATCTCGTCGGGCCGGACCATCCGTCCGATGGCGCCCACCAGACGGACGTGAGGGGGAATCCGGCGCCCAAAGAGCAGATGGGCCAGGTGCCCCTGCAGGTTCTCCTCCGCAATGACCACCCGCGGGTAGCGGTCTATGATGTCGGCGTAGACGGCGGGGACCGGGAGCAGGGTCTTTGGAATCAGGAGGGAGACGGGGGTCCCTTCGGCCCGGAGGGCCCAGATGGCCTCCCGCGCCGCGCCCGCCGTGATGTCGTAGGCCACGACCAGCGCCTGGGCTCCTTCCTGTTCGTCCAGTTCGTAGAGGACGGGCGTCCGGGCTTCTACCTTCTGCTGCAGGCGACGGGTGTTGGCCATCGCCTCGTCGCTGGTGTGCTGGATGATGCCACAGCGGTCGTGGGTGGACGCGTTCAGCCGGACCTGGTGACGGTCGTTCCCCACGGGGAGGAAGGGGGGAACCAGGTTCTCGTCGGCCCCGTAGGTGCAGTACGGGCCGGGGCCCTCGTAGAAGGTCCTGCGGACCGGTTCTATCGGCGGAAGGGCGGCCAGGTCCACCCGCTCCTGAGTCATCACCATCTCCTTGGAGGTCAGAAGCACCACCGGCGTCCGGAGGTCCACCGCCGTCCGCAGGGCGATGGGGGGCAGTGTCCAGCAGTCCTCAATATCAGCGATACAGAAGACCGGGAAGGGATAGCCCCCGGAGATGAGGCCGTCCAGGAGGAGCAGGTCGCCCTGGGCGCCGGCGGTGGCAGTGCCTGTAGCGGGCCCCAGCCGCTGGGCCAGGACCACCAGCATGGGGAGTTCCATCATATAGGCCATATTGAAGGATTCCACCATCAGGGCGAAGCCGGGGAAGGAGGTGGCGGAGACGGGAAGATGCCCCGCCGCGGCCAGCCCGGCCATCCACTGGAGGGCGGTGATCTCGTCGGGGGCCGCCAGCGCGATGGGAAACCGGCGGCTGGCGTAGAAGAAGATAAGGCTCGCCGGGGTGATGGGATAGCCCACATACGCGTCCGCCCCGGCCCGGACGCACGCCTCGGCGATGAGCCGGGAGCCGTCGGTGAGAACGGGATGAGACGTCGCAGGATTCATGAGCACCTCGTTGTCTCCCTCATTGGTCTGATGTTTCGCCCGATGTGCCGGTGGGGGAAATGGATGTCCCTTCCGGCCACCAGACACCAGGAATGGGTTCGCCACAATAGGCGCAGGCCCCCTTCCGGATGTGGTAGGCCCGGACGGCGAAGCCCTCCCGGAGGATGACCGCCTCCCCGCAGCGGGGGCAGTAGGTATGGCTCCCCGAATGGCCCCAGACGTTGCCGACGTAGACGAAGCGCATTCCCTCCTCCAGCGCCACCTCCCGGGCCCGCTCCAGTGTCTCCACCGGCGTAGGGGGCAGGTTGGTCAGTTTGTAGGCGGGGCTGAAGCGGGTGAAGTGCAACGGAACGTCGGGGCTCACTTCCCGGGCCAGCCAGCGGGCCAGTGCCCGCAGCTGGTCTATGCGGTCGTTCAGGGTGGGGACGACCAGGTTGACGATCTCCAGGTGGATGCCGCTTTCGTGGATGACCCGGATGGCCTCCAGCACGGGCCTCAGTTCCGCCTGACAGATTTTGCGGTAGAAGTCCTCGTCGTACCCCTTCAGGTCAATCTTGATAGCGTCCACGGCTGCGCAGAGGGCCCGCAGGGGCTCCGGGTTGATGAAGCCGGCGGAGATGACGACGTTCTTCAGCCCCGCCTCGCGCGCCTGGCGCGCTGTTTCCAGCATGTACTCGTAGAAGACGATGGGCTCGGTGTAGGTGTAGGCGATGACGGGGGCCCCCAGGTCCAGAGCGTGGTAGACGATGCGCTCTGGGGGCAGGTCGTAGTTCTTCGTCTCCTCCGGGGGCACCTGGGAGATCTCCCAGTTCTGGCAGTAGAGACAGCGGAGATTGCAGCCAGCGGTCGCCAGGGAGAAGGTGGCGGCGGCAGGCAGGAAGTGGTAGAAGGGTTTCTTCTCAATGGGGTCCACGTGGACTGCGCAGGGGTTCCCGTAGACCATAGAGAAGAGGCGGCCGCCCCGGTTCTCCCGGACCCGGCAGCGCCCCCGCTGGCCCTCAGGGATGAAACAGCGGTGGGGACAGAGGTTGCAGCGGACGTAGATGCCCGCGTGGGGGGTATGGCAGTAGGTCACGGGGAGCGGTGGGTCGGCCTCCCCGTGGCAGGCGGAGCAGTTGAGCGTCCCCTCCTGGACCACCGAGGTGTAGTAGAGCGCCTCTGTGGACCAGGGGGTGGGGGGCTGGGGCGGGGCAGGGGGAGAGGCGGAGAGGATTTCGCCCTCCCACCACCGGCGGCCTGCCAGTCCTCCGGCGACGCCCAGGCCGACGCCACCCAGAACAGCCAGTTTTCCCAGGAACTGACGGCGCGTGATCCCACTCATCCCTTCTCCGATTATACAACGGAGCGGGCGAGGAGGGAAGGGGAATAGGGGTGTCCCGAATTCGTAATGCAGCGCAGGCTTTCAGCCTGTACGTAACACAGGCTGTTAGCCTGTATGTAACACAGGCTGTTAGCCTGTACGTAGCGCAGGCTTTTAGCCTGCAACGCAGGCTTTTAGCCTGCAGCGCAGGCTTTTAGCCTGTGCGGATGCAGGCCTGGCGGCCTGCGTTACCTGTAACGCAGGCTTTTAGCCTGCAGCGCAGGCTTTTAGCCTGTACGGATGCAGGCCTGGCGGCCTGCGTTACCTGTAGCGCAGGCTTTTAGCCTGCAGCGCAGGCTTTTAGCCTGTACGTAGCGCAGGCTTTCAGCCTGTAACGCAGGCCGTTAGCCTACGATGACGTTCCCAGGCCTGGCAGTCTGCGCTACAGCGCTGCGGGCCTTCGGAGAGCCTGGATTTTCAGACCTGCTTTGAAGGGCAACGAGGGTGGGGGATTATCCCAGTTGGTCCAGCAGCGCCAGCAGTTCCTCGTTGGGCGGAATGTCGCTCATAGAGTGGCCGTAGTGAACCCAGCGGACCACTCCCTCCCGGTCCACAATGGCCTGGGCGGGCATCCGGCCCAGTTTAAAGAGATTGACCTCCTGCCCGTACAGTTTGAGCACCGTGTGCTTCGGGTCCGGGAGCCCCACAAAGGGCAAACCCTCCTTCTCCCAGTAGCGGGCGAAGGCCTCTGGCCCCTCCGGCCCGACGACAATGACCTCGGCGTTGCGCTTCACAAACTCAGAGTAGTCCTGGCGCAACTGCGCCATGTGCCGGCGGCAGAAGGGTCAGGCGAAGCCCCGGTTGAAGACCAGGACGACGTGTTTCTTTCCTCGGTAGTCGGAGAGGCGCACCGTCTGCCCCCGGAAGTCCTCCAGGGCGAAGTCGGGCGCCGGTGTATGAACAGCCACCCTCGCCATTTCACCTCCTCTACACGGGCGCCAGCGTGCCAAACCAGATGAGCCAGGCCAACACCGTTTTGGCAACCAGGCTCAGGATGATGTACACCCGCTCGCCGAAGAGATAATCCCGCCAGGGGCCTACTTTCTTGTACTGCAGCACCATGTTGATGGCAAAGATGTTGAAGAGGACGAAGAGGGTAGGCACAATGGCGTAGACGAAGGCGGGTGGCTTGGCATCCCCTGAATTGACCGCCCCGACGAAGTACATAAAGATCACTATCCAGGGTACGATGCCCGCCAGGCAGCCGTAGATGAAAGCCCGCCAACTGGTCCGGGGCGTGGTCTGGTTGTGGACCTCCATCATGATGCCAAAGAGATTCATCATGGCGTTGATGCCGAACATCAGGATGAGCGCGCCCACGTCCCAGATACCGACCAGCATGCCGATCAGCGCGACCATCAGGGAGGAACTGAGGGCGTACTCGTAGAAGCGGACGGGGTTCATGCCCTTCTTCAGATTCTCTACATACCGCCCGTACCCAACCGTAGACAGATAGAAGTGAGCAACGGCAGAGATAAGCAGGAATATGGCGACGGCGGGCCCGAAGGGCAGTTCGTAGAGAAGTTGGGGATTGGGCCGCAAAGTGAGGGTAGCGCGGTCAAAATTGAGGTAGTTGGTGAAGATGGGGTAGGTCTTGTCGTTGCTGACGGCCCACATGAAGATGCCCTGGATCAGGTGCAGGAACCCCATGATCAGGTTGAAGCGACGCAGGCCCCGATACGTCCTCTCGCTCTGATTCTGTGTAGCCATTTCTCTCCTATGGTTTGAGATGAATATTCCGCAGGAACGCCTCTACTGCCTCCAGAAACGGCCCGGGGCATTCTTCCTGTGGGACGTGCCCGCATTCGGGGACGACGACCAGTTGGGCCCCGGGGATTTCTCCTGCCAGGCGGACGCTCTGCTGGGTGGGGACGATGCGGTCGTCGTCGCCGGTGACCACCAGCACGGGCACCCGGACCTCTCCCAGCCGCTTTTCCAGACCCAGGGGGCGGCTGGCACGGGTGACCTCCCAGAGGGCCCGGTCCCAGTTCTCGGCCCGCAGCGGTTTAGAGTATCCCTCCCAGATTTCGGGGGTCAGTTTGGAGGGGTCGTGCCAGGCGGAACGGCCGAAGTCCACACCCCAATCCCGGATGGAGCGGGCCAGGAGCGGCCCCAGGCGGCGCATCTGGGGGGTGTTCAGGAGGGGGCGCACCCATCCCGGCGCCCCTCCGCCCACGTAGACCGCCGGGGAGACCAGCACCAGCGCCTCCACCCGTTCCGGGTAGGTGAGCGCGACCAGCAGCGCGAGGGCCCCACCGGCGGAGTTGCCCACCAGGACCGCCCGCTCTATCCCCAGCGCGTCCATCAGCCCCACGGTCAGGGCGGCCTGGGCTTCGGGGCCGTAGGGGCTGGGGCCCTCCCACTCCATTGGCCGCTCCGTCAGGCCAAACCCGGGCCGGTCAAAGGCGACGACGGTTCCCCATTCCGCCATCGGCTCCATCACCTCCCGCCAGGAGAAAGTGCTGGCAGCAAACCCGTGCAGCAGGAGAAAGGCCGGACGCCCCGACCCGGCCATCTTGTAGTGGACGGTGAGGCCGTTCACCTCAATGAATCGGCTATCGGGGTCGGCCAGTTGTTCCGGCGGGACGGTCCCCTCCAGCGGAGGGACCGGCACCAGAAAGGGGCCCACCAGCAGAAGAAGCAGAAGCAGGCCCAGCACAACAAGGGGGATGCGAAGCCAGAGTTTCATGGCCGTGTTTCCTTCTGCGTATTCCGTATTGGCCTCAACAGCGCCTCATCTGGCTTCCGGCCCAGGGCCTGGCAGACTTCCAGGTAGTTGCGGACGATGGTGGTCATCCAACCGGCGAAGGCGGCGGGGAACTGCAGGAAGAAGGGGGTGAGGGCCCGCAGCGCTTCTTCGTATGCCGCCAGCGCCTCCTCCCGACGGCCCAGGTCGGAAAGCCGGTTGCCCAGGTTGTTGAGGCTCCCGGCCAGATCGGGGAGGAAGGCCTGGGGGTTGGCCTCGGCCAGTTGCCGGTAGACGCCCACCGCCTCCTGCGTTGCCGCCAGCGTCTCCTCCCAGCGGCCCAGGGCGGAGAGTACGTTGCCCAGGTTGTTGAGGCTCATCGCCAGGTCGGGGAGGAAGGCCTGGGGGTTGGCCTGGGCCAGTTGGCGGTAGATTTCCACCGCCTCCTGCGCCGCCGCCAGTGCCTCCTCCCGACGGCCCAGGGCGGAAAGCATCAGGCCCAGGTTGTTGAGGCTGGTCGCCAGGTATGGCCGGAAGGCCTGGGGGTTGGCCTGGGCCAGTTGGCGGTAGATTTCCACTGCCTCCTGCGTGGCCGCCAGCGCCTCCTCCCAACGGCCCAGGTCGGAAAGGTCCGAGCCCAGGTTGTTGAGGCTCCCGGCCAGGTCGGGGAGGAAGGCCTGGGGGTTGGCCTGGGCCAGTTGGCGGTAGATTTCCACCGCCTCCTGCGTTGCCGCCAGCGCCTCCTCCCGACGGCCCAGGGCGGAAAGCCACGCGCCCAGGTTGTTGAGGCTGGTCGCCAGTTCGGGGAGGAAGGCCTGGGGGTTGGCCTGGGCCAGTTGGCGGTAGATTCTCGCCGCCTCCTGCGTCGCCGCCAGCGCCTCTTCCCGACGGCCCAGGTCGGAAAGCATCGCGCCCAGGTTGTTGAGGCTGGTCGCCAGGTCGGGGAGGAAGGCCTGGGGGTTGGCCTGGGCCAGTTGGCGGTAGATGCCCGCCGCCTCCTGGGTGCAGGTGAGCGCCTCCTCCCGACGGCCCAATTCGGAAAGCCTCGCACCCAGGTTGTTGAGGCTGGCCGCCAGGTCGGGCAGAAAGGCCTGGGGGTTGGCCTGGGCCAGTTGGCGGCGAATCTCCACCGCCTCCTG